>RFHZ01000572.1 GCA_003696125.1 Nitrospinota bacterium | reverse complement strand
GAGTAACGAGTGATGAGTAACGAGTAATGAGGACTGAGGGCTGAGGGCTGAGTAATGAGTGATGAGTAACGAGTAATGAGTGATGAGGACTGAGGACTGAGTAACGAGTGATGAGTAACGAGTGATGAGTGATGAGGACTGAGGACTGAGTAGGGGCGCAGCGCGCTGCGCCCCTACCAGACGCCTTTGTACCTTTGTGCCTCTGTGCCTCTGTGCCTGGTCTTTTGTGCCCGGCTTTCTCCGTGTCTTCCACGGCTCTGTGGTAAAGCCTTTAATAATAGTGCCTTTAGAGAAGGAGAAGTGGTGTATGTCTATGCTTAGAGAAAAAATTGCCAGCCGTACCGCCCGGGTCGGGATCATCGGCCTGGGGTATGTGGGCCTCCCCCTGGCGGTCGCCTTTGCCAAAGCAGGTTTTCCGGTGACCGGAATCGATATCGATGGGAACAAGGTGACACAGATCAACGCCGGGAAGAGCTATATCCAGGATGTCTCCTCCCACGAGCTGCACACCCTGCGGGAACAGGGAAAACTCCAGGCCACCAGCGATTTTACAGTGCTGCAAGAGCTGGACACGGTCAGCATCTGTGTGCCCACCCCCCTGAGTAAGACCAAAGACCCGGATATCTCCTTTATCGCTTCCGTGACCAGCAAGATCGCCGAACATCTCCATGCCGAGCAGTTGATCGTCCTGGAAAGCACCACCTATCCGGGAACCACCGAGGAGTTTATCCTGCCAGAACTGACGGCAAAAGGGCTGCAGGTGGGAGTCGATTTCTATCTGGCCTTCTCGCCGGAACGGCTCGATCCGGGAAATCCGCACTACACGGCCCAGAACATCCCCAAGATCATCGGAGGCATCACCCCGGCCTGCACCGCCATGGCCCAGGCCCTGTACAGCCAGGCCATGCAAAAGGTGATCCCGGTCAGCTCGGCCAAGACGGCAGAGATGGTCAAGCTATTAGAGAACACCTTCCGGGCGGTGAACATCGCCCTGGTCAATGAAATCGCCATCATGTGTGATCGACTGGAAATCGACGTCTGGGAGGTGATCGAAGCGGCAGCCACCAAGCCGTTTGGCTTCATGCCCTTCTACCCCGGTCCCGGCTGGGGTGGTCATTGTATTCCGGTCGATCCCTTCTATCTCTCCTGGAAGCTCAAGACCCTCAACTACAAGGCCCGCTTCATCGAACTGGCCGCCGAGGTCAACACGCATATGCCGCTCTATGTGGTGACCAAGCTCGCCGATATCCTCAACGAGCACCAGAAGAGCATCAAGGGATCGAAGATCCTGATGCTGGGGGTGACCTATAAGCGGGATGTGAGTGATGTCCGCGAGTCTCCTGCCCTCGATATCCTCCGCATCCTCCAGCAAAAAGGGGCCAACCTCTCCTTTTACGATCCGTACGTGCAACGGCTGGAGGAAGCGAGTGCCCACTGGGTGCCGCTGACCGAACAGACGCTGGCCGGGGCCGACTGCGTGGTGATCGTGACCGATCACCAGCAGGTCGATTACAAATTCGTGGTCGAGCATGCCCCCCTGATCCTGGATACCCGGAACGCGACCAAAGAGGTGAGAACCGGCCGGGAAAAGATTCGCCTTCTGTAAGCGCTTGACATCCCCGTCCCTGTCTGGAAGAATAGAGGGAGTAGAAGCCGAGTGGCGATGT
The DNA here is from genome assembly GCA_003696125.1 of Nitrospinota bacterium. Lineage (GTDB taxonomy): Bacteria > Tectomicrobia > Entotheonellia > J063 > J063 > J063. Next base: position 10,171 of record RFHZ01000572.1, on the reverse strand, counting down.
GTGTGGACCGTATCTACCACCAAGATAAGGCAAGGAGGAACACGTATGCGTCTTGTCACCTTTCATAACGGTATTGAACCCCGTCTGGGAGCGCTTTGGACCGGGATGGTCATCGATCTCAACCGGGCCTGTGCCCGCCTGTTGCAGGAAAAAGGGGAACCACGTGCCACCGCCCTTGCCGCTGCCCTGCTCCCTCCGGACATGCGGGCCTTTCTGGAAGGGGGAGAGAAGTCACGCGAAGCAGCGCAGGAAACCTTACACTTCGTCATCGAGAACTCTTCCCTCCTGGAAGCAGAGGCGGGCAAACCGCATCCCGGCATCCTCTATCCAGAGGCCGAGGTTACCCTCCTTGCCCCTATCCTCAATCCCCCCAAGATCATCTGCTTAGGCCTCAACTATCGTGATCATGCCGAGGAAACCGGCCAGCCGATTCCTACCGAACCGGTCCTCTTCTCCAAATACAACACCGCCCTTATCGGTCCGGGTGCCGACATTGTCCTGCCCCGGGTCAGCACCCAGGTCGATTACGAAGCGGAGTTTACCTTCATCATCGGCAAGCGTGGCCATGAGATCCCCGAAGAGGTGGCCATGGAGTATGTGGCCGGGTACACGATCATGAACGACGTCAGTGCCCGGGATTTCCAGTTCAAGACCGGGCAGTGGATGGTGGGAAAGACGTTTGATACCTTTGCCCCGCTGGGCCCGGCCCTGGTCTCGCCCGACGAGGTGCCTGACCCCCATAGCCTGGACATCCGGCTGGAGCTCAATGGGGAACAGATGCAGAGTTCTAACACGAAACACCTGATCTTTAAGATCCCGCAAATCATAGCCTACCTCTCCCAGATCTTTACCCTGGAACCGGGAGACGTCGTCGCCACCGGTACCCCTTCTGGAGTCGGGTTTACCCGTGACCCGCAGCGCCTCCTCCAGGATGGAGACGAGGTGGTGATCACGGTGGAAAAGGTGGGAGAGTTGCGCAACCGGGTGGTCAGGAGTAAGGAGTAAGTTTACGGGGGAACCATGGATATAGCGATCAAGATTGTAGAATTCTCTGATTATCTCTGACCCTGGTGCTACCCGGCGGCGGTTCGCCTCCGGCGCATCGAGGAAGCATGGGGGGAACACCTCATCATCGAGCGTAAGAGCTTCCCGCTTCGTCCCGAACCGGATCCCAACGTGACCTTCCGTGGCACGTACCGGGAGATGGCCTGGCGGAGAGCGGCCCTGCTCTCGGCCGAGGACGGGATCACCTTCACCAGATGGGAACGGGAAGACTTCCCCACCTGGAGCCTCCCGGCTCTGGAGGCGGCCAAATGCGCCTCCTGGCAGGGAGAGGAAGCGTTCCAGACCATGCACCTCCTCCTCTTTGAGGCCTTCTTCACCCAGGGGAAAAATATCAGCAGGCGAGAAGAGATATACGAAGTGGCGCAGGAAGCCGGTCTGGACATGGAGACCTTCCGGCAGGACTGGGAGACGGGTAAGGCCAGAGCCCTGGTCTGGGAAGACTTCCGTGAGGCAACCGCCACCTACCGGGTCACCGCCATCCCCACCGTGGTCTTCCATACCCTGCAGCCAGGGGACACCGAGGCTGACACTCCCCGCTTTGTCGAGGCCCAGCGCATCGTGGGGGCGGTACCCCAGTCCGAATACCTGCGGCTTTTACACCACCTGATAAACGGGAAGGGGTGAGGCGCAAGGCCGCTGCTTATCCCTCTTCGTCGCGTTTCACCTTCGGGTCTGAGCACACTCTCTCCAGCAACTCGGGCAGGGAGATGGCGGCCAGAGAGGGGACCTGGAGGTCGGCCAGGCTGAGATCGAGGATCCGGGTCAGGGTGTTGGGTACCGCCACGCAATACATCCCGGCCCGCTTGGCGGCAAGCACACCGTGGGCCGAATCCTCAAAGACCAGGCACCCGGCCGGCGGCACGGCAAGGGCGGTGGCCACAGAGAGGAAGAGCTCCGGACTCGGCTTGACCGCACACACATCATCCCGGGTACGGATACAGTCGAAGTGGTGCAGGATGTCATGGCGTGCCAGGTGACTCTCCACCCAGTCGCGTGAAGAACTGGAGGCCACGCCGAGCTTTAATCCCATCGCCCTGGCCTCCTCGATACGCTCGGCTACCCCGGGTAGGAGGGGCTGGCTATGTACCCAGTCCAGGTAGCGCTGGCGCTTGGTGGCCAGGACCTTCTCCCGCTCTACCGGCCTTCCCAGCAGTTCTTCCAGATGAGCCAGGGGATCAAAGGCATCACTCGAGGTGCCGATACACTCCACCCAGCGCTCTAAGGCGAGATCCAGACCAAACTGCCGATAGACCTCTCGCCAGCTCTCATACTCCGGTACCTCTGTATCCACCATCAATCCATCAAAGTCGAAGATCACCGCTTTCATGCCTCTCCTTATCCTTCTCCAAAGCCTCTCCGCTCTCCAGCTCTCCCCCACCGGCAGGAATCCACGAATGCCTCCCCTCACTCCCCGCTATTATAGCAGAGCCTTCCCTCTAAAACCACCCGCACCCTCCCAGAGGGTCCGGAATGGAGGTTGCATATTCGGGGAAGAGATGGTATAGAAAAGGCTATCGTTTTTCCCGGGAGGAGCAGGCAGTTGCACCGGGTGATCTAATTCCCCGGCCGCTAATCAGGGAGTCGATTGAGAGAGGGATAAGGCATGATGCGAGTTTCCGATAAAGCCCAGCAGTTTACCGAATCGATCATCCGCGACATGACCCGTGTCTGCTTGCAGTATAATGGGATCAACCTGGCCCAGGGTTTCCCCGATTTCCCTGCCCCGGCGGTGATCAAAGAGGCGGCCAAGCAGGCCATCGATGCGGACATCAACCAGTACGCCATCACCTGGGGTTCCCCCTCCATCCGCCAGGCGATTGCGGCCAAGATGCAGCGCTTCTACGGCCTGTCCATCGATCCTGAGACGGAAATCACCGTGACCTGTGGGGCGACAGAGGCCATGTTCACCGCCATCATGGCCCTGGTCAATCCGGGAGAAGAGGTGATCGTCTTTGAGCCCTTCTATGAAAATTACGGTCCGGACGCCATCCTCACCGGCGCCACCCCCCGTTTTATCCCCCTGCGACCTCTCCACTGGGATTTCGACGAAAAAGAGCTGGCCCAGGCCTTCAATGACCGGACGCGGGCCCTGATCCTGAATACCCCGCATAACCCCACCGGGAAAGTCTTTCGCCGGGAAGAGCTGGAGTATATCGCTCGCCTCTGCCAGCAGTGGGATGTGCTCGTCATCACGGACGAAATCTACGAGCATATCATCTATGACGGACATACCCATATCCCCATGGCCACCATCCCGGGCATGGAAGAACGGACGGTCACCATCAACGGGTTGAGCAAGACCTATAGCGTCACCGGCTGGCGGATCGGCTATATCGTTGCCCCCGCTCCCCTCACCAGCGGGATACGGAAGGTACACGACTTTGTTACGGTCGGGGCGGCCGCTCCGCTACAGGAAGCCGGTGCCCTGGCCCTGCAACTGGGTGAGGAGTTTTATACCCGACTGGCACAGGAGTACCAGGAGCGACGCGATCTCCTGTTGCAGGGACTCCAGCAGGCCGGCTTCATCACCTATACCCCGCAGGGCGCCTACTACATCATGACCGATATCGCCCCCTTCGGGTTCTCCGATGATGTCGAATTCGCCATGTACCTGGTCAGGGAGATCGGGGTGGCCACGGTACCCGGAAGCAGCTTCTATCACCACCAGGAACTGGGACGGACCAAGATCCGCTTCGCCTTTCCCAAGAAACTGGAGACCCTGCAGGCAGCGCGGAAACGGTTGGAAGCCCTTCCCCATAAGCTCCCCCAGACCCCTTGACCCTCTTGCGGAGGCTTCCGATATCGATATCCCGTGATGTAAAGGCCGGAAACAGGGGGAAGGAGAGTCAGGAGATGGCGATATGCAGGAAGAGATCGCCCGGCGGGGAACCCGGAACGGTTCGCCCCTTTCCTCTCAAGCGGAGCCGGGTGCCCGCTTTCACCCCGGGGGGGATGGTGACGATGAGCTGTTCGCGTCGCTTTTCCCGCCAGAAGCTGATCTTCTTCTTCCCCCCTCTGGCCGCCTCCTCCGGGGTAAGGGTCAGGCGGAAGTGGAGGTCCTGTCCCCCCGTCTTCGAGCTGACCGGGGAGAGGTCCTGCCCCTTTTCCAGGAGGGTTTCTCGCAGGAAACGCTGGATACCGCGTCCAATGGTGGCCAGTATCCCCCGTGGTTTCTCCATGCTCCGGGAGGGGGGAGTTTCGACCTCTGACCAGCGGGAACGGGAGGAGAAGGTGCGGGTACCACCAGGACCGAAGATGATGCCTCCCCAGAAGATCGCCCCCTGTCCACCCCCGAAGAGGCGCGAGAAGAGGTCCTCATCAAAGCGCAACCCGGCCGAGCGGAACTCGCGACTCAGCTCCTGAAAGAGGCGGCTGAGATCCGGATTGCGGAAGAACTCCTGGAAGATCTCCTCCGGGGAATAGTGAAAACCAGGTCCGGTCTGGGTCTGAAACCCTGTCGCGCGCATGCGGTCGTACTCTGCCCGCTTGCGCGGGTCCATCAGCACGGCGTACGCCTCGCTGATCGCCTTAAACTTCTCCTCTGCCCGGCGGTCTCCCGGGTTCCGGTCAGGATGATACTGCAGGGCCAGACGCCGGTAGGCCTTCTTGATCTCCTCGGCCGTTGCCCCTGGACGGACTCCCAGAACGGCATAATAATCCTTCTGCTCCGTGTAAAATCCTCTGGCCATAGGTCTGCACCCTCCGCCTGCGCCGTGATTGCTCCCCGTTTATTGTCTATGGTAAAGAATCTTCACCGGCTTGTCAATAGATTTCCCTCGGGCAGGGAATTGACAAGACGCACCCCGCTCTATATAATTGAGACAGTAAAGAGCGCAAGCTGCCCGAAGAAGGCCGGCTGCCGGAAAGAGAAAGGAGCCACAGACAAGGAGTTGGGCAGGAGGGTATGAGACAGCAGCAGTGGTCCAATGTACTCGTTTTAAACTACACCTATGAACCGCTCCATTTCTGCAACGCCAAAAGAGCGATCATCCTCATCCTCCAGGAGAAAGCCGAGATTGTAGAAAAAAGTGGGCAACTCCTCCATTCCCCTTCCCTGGTCCTCCCGCTCCCAACCGTTATCCGCCTGCGGATGTATATCCGGCGTCCTGTAGGAAGGGGAATAACCTTTAGCAAGAAGAACGTCTTTCTCCGGGACAACTTCACCTGCCAGTACTGTGGAGTCAAGGGGAGCAACGGCTTTGAACTGACCATCGATCACATCATTCCCCGCTCTAAAGGGGGAAAGACCTGCTGGGAGAATGTGGTGGTGGCCTGTAAGGTCTGTAACCGGCGTAAGGGGGATCGTCCCCTGGAGGAGACCGACCTGCGCCTGCTGCGCCAGCCGCGAAAGCCACGCTTTCCGCTGCTCAAGCCGGCACCACTCTCCACGCGCTTTCTCGCCGAGTGGACCAAGTATCTGGGAGATCAGTGATCCGCTCTCAAGGCACTGCTCCTGAACGTTTCTCGACCAGGTTAAATTCAGCGCAGAGTTCGCAGAGAAGGCAGAGAGGAACAGCGTTTTTTCGAGCAATATCCTCTGTGACCTCGGCGCTCTCTGCGGTAAAATGCATGCGAATACGTATGAAGGGGGATCGGTTATGTTCGACGACCTGAAACAGCGGATAAACGACCTGTCTGAACGCTTCCTCTACCTGCGGGGATATCTTTGACTTGGCGGCAAAAGAAGAAGAGAAGGCCCGTCTGGAACAGGAGATGCTGCAGGAGGATTTCTGGCAGCGGGGCAAGGACGCCCAGGAGGTCTTGAAGCGACGGGCCACCTTACAGGAGGAGATCACCCGCTGGCAGAAGCTGCAGGAGAGCCTGGAAGAGGCACGCCTCCTGCTGTCCCTGGCCGAAGAGGAGGAGGACACCTCGGTCTTACCGGAGCTGGAAGCAGCGGTGCAGGAGCTGGAAGAGCAGCTTGCCCGGCAGGAGCTGCAGACCATGCTCAGCGGGGAGAACGATCAGAGTAACGCCATCCTCTCCATCCACCCGGGAGCCGGGGGAACCGAATCCCAGGATTGGGCCGAGATGCTGCTGCGCATGTATCTCCGCTGGGCAGAGCGCCGGGGGTACACAAGCGAGGTGCTCGATTTCCAGGCCGGAGAAGAGGCGGGCATCAAGAGTGTAACCGTGCTCATCAAGGGGAAGTACGCCTACGGCTATCTCAAAGCCGAGACCGGCGTGCATCGCCTGGTCCGTATCTCCCCCTTTGATGCCAGCAACCGGCGACACACCTCCTTTGCCTCTGTGTTTGTCTCTCCCGAACTGGACGATACCATCCAGGTGGAGATCAATGAAGCCGACCTGCGCATCGACACCTTCCGGGCGAGTGGGGCCGGGGGACAGCATGTCAATGTGACCGACTCGGCCGTGCGTATCACCCACCTCCCCACCGGCATCGTGGTCCAGTGCCAGAACGAGCGCTCCCAGCACAAGAACAAAGCCGCGGCCATGAAGATCCTCCGCTCCCGCCTCTATGCCTTAGAGAAGCGCAAGCAGGAGGAGAAGCTGGAAGAGCTACACAGCGGGAAAAAAGAGATCGGGTGGGGCAGCCAGATCCGCTCCTACATCCTCCATCCCTACCAGCTGGTCAAGGATCACCGCACGGACAAAGAGATCGGCAACGTCCAGGCGGTGCTCGATGGGGACATCGATCCCTTCATCGAGGCCTACCTCCTCCTCCAGCGGGCACAAAAGCGGTCTTAGGAGAGCGGAATAGCCGACACAGAGAAATCTCTCGGCGGTAAAACCTGCTTGACGAGGACTGCAAGATGAATTATACTGATACCGAGCTTTAAGGATAATCCCCTATTTTTCGAAAAATGAAATCGTTGTGAGACATGGGATAGGGTATGCCCTACGAACTGGAGATCAGCCTCCGTTACCTCCAATCCAAGCGGAAGCAGATGTTTATTTCGCTCATCACCTGGATTTCCATCGGGGGGGTAACGGTGGGGGTGATGACCCTGATCATCGTGCTGGCGGTCATGAGCGGCTTTGAGAAGGATCTCCGGGGAAAGATCCTGGGCACCAATTCCCATGTGGTGGTCTTAGAACACGGCAACAAGGGGATGGCCCGGTACCAGGAGGTGCAGAAACAGGTCGAGCAGGTCCCGCACGTGGTTGCGGTCACCCCCTTCATCTATAGCCAGGTGATGCTCACCTCGGAGAGTAACGTCTCCGGCGTGGTCATCCGCGGCATAGACCCGCAGCAAGAGGGGAAGGTGACCGATCTGGTCCGCAACCTGCGTGCCGGCTCCCTGGACCGGCTGGAGGGAGAAAAGCCGGGGATTCTGCTGGGGAAAGAGCTGGCCAAGGTGCTGCAGGCCTTTATCGGCCAGGAGATCACCGTGGTCTCTCCTCTGGGTCGCTCCACCCCGGTGGGCATGGTCCCCCACATGAAGAAGTTCCGGGTGGCAGGGATCTTTGATACCGGCATGTTTGAATACGACTACAACCTGGCCTATATCGCGCTGAGCGAGGCGCAAAAGTTCTTCCGGCTCGGCGACCGGGTCACCGGACTCGAGGTGAAGATCGACGACATCTACCGGGCCCGCGAGGTGGCCCGGGCCATCGAAGCCCGGCTCGGCTACCCGTACTGGACGCGGGACTGGATGGAGATGAACCGCAACCTCTTCTCCGCCCTCAAGCTGGAAAAGATCACCATGTTCATCATTCTGGTCTTGATTGTGCTGGTCGCCGCGTTTAATATCGTCAGTACCCTGATCATGATGGTCATGGAGAAGAACCGGGACATCGCCATTCTCAAATCGATGGGTGCGACGCGGCAAAGCATCATGAAGATCTTTATGGCAGAAGGGCTGATCATCGGTGTCACCGGGACCCTGCTCGGGATAGGGGGAGGATATCTGGTCTGCCGCCTGCTGGAGAAATACCAGTTCATCAAGCTCCCCAGCGATGTCTACTACCTGGACAGGCTCCCCGTAAACATGCAGGGACTCGATTTCCTGCTGGTCTCGCTGGCCGCCATCCTGATCAGTTTTCTGGCCACCCTGTACCCGGCCTGGAACGCCTCTCGACTCAATCCGGTTGAGGTCTTACGCTATGAATAACCTGGCGAGGAGTCCAGCCCAGACCGGACAGGAGGAGGGGAACAGAAAGGAAAGTCTTCTGGTGGTGGAACAGTTAGAGAAGCACTTCTTCATGGGAGGAGAACGCCTGCAGGTCCTGAAAGGGATCGATCTGGAAGTCCGCCAGGGAGAAATGGTCGGGATCGTGGGAGCCTCTGGCGTGGGGAAGAGTACCCTGCTCCATCTCCTGGGGGCCTTGGACAGACCGACCCGGGGTATGGTATACTTTCAGGGAAAGGAGGTTTTCCGGCTGGGAGATCAGGAACTGGCCGAGTTTCGTAATCGCCATGTGGGGTTCATCTTTCAGTTTCACCACCTGCTCCCCGAATTTACGGCGCTCGAAAATACGATGCTCCCGGCCTTGATCGGTCGCAAAGAACGGAAACAGGCCCGTGAGCAGGCCGAGGCCCTGCTGACGGAGCTGGGTTTAGGGAAGCGGTTGCATCACCGCCCAGGGGAGCTGTCTGGCGGAGAGCAGCAGCGGGTCGCTGTGGCCCGTGCCCTCATGAACCAGCCAGAATTGGTGCTGGCGGATGAGCCGACAGGGAATCTGGATCGGAAAACCGGCGAGGCTATCCAGGAACTCCTCCGTCAGTTAAATGTGCAGAAAGGACAAACCTTTATTATCGTTACCCATAACGAAAAATTTGCCAGCACAATGGATCGTATCTTCCATCTGATTGATGGAAAGCTCTATCAGCGGGAGGAGGAGGATGTTTAAGCGATTTACCGAACGAGCCAGACGGGTAATCATTTTAGCTCGCGAAGAGGCGGAGCGGTATCATCATGAATATCTTGGAACCGAACATATCCTGTTAGGAATCCTTAAAGATGGGGGTGGCATTGCCATCACGGTACTGCAGAAGCTCGGGTTGGATATCAACCAGCTTCGGCAAGAGGTGGAGCATAACCTTCCCCGTAGCCTCAACACCCTGATCGTGGGGGAGATCCCCTTTACCCCCAAGGCGAAGAAGGTGTTAGAGTATGCGGTGGAGGAAGCTCGCTTGATGGGCCACAACTATATCGGGACCGAGCATCTCCTGTTAGGACTGCTCAAAGAGAAAGATGGCGTGGCCTTTAAGGTCCTGAACAGCATGGGGGTGCGGCTGGTGGAGACGCGGGATAAGATCCTGAGCCTCCTGCAGGAGCCGACCACCCAGACCAAGGAGAAGAGTAAGACCCCGGCCCTCGACGAATTCGGGCGGGATCTGACCGAACTGGCAAGCCGGGGCAAGCTCGACCCGGTCATCGGCCGGGAAAAGGAGATCGAACGGGTCATCCAGATCCTGAGCCGCCGCACCAAGAACAATCCGGTGCTGATCGGAGAGCCGGGGGTAGGGAAAACGGCCATCGTGGAAGGCCTGGCCCAGCGCATCGTGGATAAAGACGTTCCCGAGGTCCTCTACGATAAGCGGGTGATCTCCCTCGACCTGGGAGCCCTGGTGGCCGGGACCAAATACCGGGGACAGTTTGAAGCTCGTCTGAAGACGATCATGAAGGAGATCGTGCAGTCGGAAAACGTCATCCTCTTCATCGACGAGCTGCATACCCTGGTCGGTGCCGGTGCTGCCGAGGGATCGGTCGATGCCTCCAACATGCTGAAGCCGGCCCTTTCCCGGGGAGAGGTGCAGTGTATCGGGGCCACCACCCTGGATGAGTACCGCAAGTACATCGAGAAGAATGGCGCCCTGGAGCGACGCTTCCAGCCGATCATCGTGGAGCCCCCCACGGTGGAGGAGACCATCGAAATCCTGCGCGGCCTGAAAGACCGCTACGAAGCGCATCATGGACTCCGCATCCCTGACGAAGCCATCGTGCAGGCGGTCCGCCTCTCGGATCGCTACGTCTCGGATCGCTACCTGCCGGATAAGGCCATCGATGTGGTGGATGAAGCCGGCTCCCGGGTGCGACTGCAGAAGGTGACCCTGCCCCAAGAGGTCCGCGACCTGCAGCGGCAGATCAGCGAGATCGTACGCAAGAAGAAGGAACACATCGAACGGCAGGAGTTTGAG
>RFHZ01000571.1 GCA_003696125.1 Nitrospinota bacterium | reverse complement strand
CCAGAAATGGTATCCGGTTCATGCCGGTTTCCTAAGTACTTTGACCCGGCGAGAGCAACGCTTTGTGCGGGCGGTAGACGATGTCTCCTTCACCATCGAGGCGGGAGAGATGTTGGGACTGGCCGGGGAGAGTGGATCGGGGAAGACCACCACCGGGGAGCTGCTCGTGCGCCTGCAGGATCCTACGGCGGGCGAGATCCTGTTCAACGGTGAGGATGTGGCTACCCTGGATGATGAGGCGCTCAAGCGGTTTCGCCGCGGGGCACAGGTGATTTTTCAGGACCCGTACCAGACCCTAAACCCGCGCTTTACCGTTCTCCAGACGGTGATGGAGCCGTTACGCATTCACCAGATCGGGGATCGGGCCGAGCGACTGGAACGGGTCATCGATGCCCTGGACAAGGCCGAGCTCCGGCCGGCCAGGGAGTTTTTGCACCGCTTCCCGCACCAGTTGAGCGGGGGACAGCGACAGCGGGTGGCCATTGCCCGGGCCATCGTGCTGCAGCCTCATTTCCTGGTGGCGGACGAACCGGTCTCCATGCTCGACGTCTCTATCCGGGCCGGGGTGTTGAATCTGCTGCGTCGCCTGAAGGAAGAGATGGGGCTTACCATGCTCTACATCACGCACGATCTGTCCACCCTGCGCTATATCTGTAACCGGACCGCCATCATGTACCTGGGACGTATCGCGGAGATCGGTCCGACCGCCGATGTGATCGATCGCTCTCTCCATCCCTATACCCAGGCGCTCATCGCCGCCGTGCCCCGTATCCAGCCGGATTCCCGGCGGCAGGTGGTCCGGATTGAAGGGGAGATCCCTGATCCGATCGACCTGCCTCGTGGGTGCCGTTTCCGGCCACGCTGTCCCCAGGCCTTTGAGGCCTGTTTCGAGGAACCGGAGTTGCAGGAGGTGGCTCCGGGACACTGGGTGGCCTGTCATCTCTACAGTAATGAGTAATGAGTAATGAGTAACGAGTAATGAGTAATGAGTAATGAGTAATGAGTAATGAGTGATGAGGAGTGAGTAGGGTGCAGCGGCGCTGCGCCCCTACCAGGTGCCCGGTGCCTTAGTGCCCGGCTTTTCGTGCCTGTGTGCCGTGTGCCCTTGTACTGTTCCCGGAAGGGTGTGGTTTGGCTGTAGTGGGATGATTTGGGCAAGAGGATAAAGGAGGATCTATGCCTGTGTACAAGCTGTTTACGGAAGAGGAGTATCAGCTTTTCGATGCCAAGGTTTCCCCCCGCATGGCCGGGATCGCCACCTTCATGCGTCTCCCTCATATCCACCAGCCGGCCGAGCTCCAGCGGCGGGGGGCGCAGGTGGCCATTGTCGGTATCCCCTTTGACGATGCCACCACCTATCGCTCCGGTGCGCGGTTTGGCCCGCGAGCGGTGCGGGAGATGTCGGTGATGGTGCGTCCCTACAATGCGGTACAGGATGTGATCCCTTTTGAGACGCTGGGTATTGCCGATTTTGGGGATGTGAATGTGGTCCCCGGGTACATCGAGGAGACCTATCAGCGGATCGAGGAGGCCATCGCTGCCCTCCTGGCCATCGATGTCTTCCCGGTGGTGATCGGGGGGGATCATTCCCTCAGCCTGCCCGTGCTGCGGGCACAGGCCAGGAAGTACGGGAAGCTCGGCATGATCCACTTCGATGCCCATACCGATATGTACGATACCTACTTCGGCAAGCGCTACACCCACGGTACCCCCTTCCTGCGGGCCGTAGAGGAGGGGTTACTCGATCCGGAGGGGGTGATCCAGATCGGGCTGCGTGGTCCCCTCTATTCTCGCGAGGATTACGATTTCCCCCGCAAGAACGGGGTGAAGATGATCCGGGCCGAGGAGGTCTTTGCCTGGGGAGTGGAGAGAGTGATCGCCGAGATCCAGGAACGGGCGCAGGGACGCAAATGCTATGTCTCCCTGGATATCGATTCCCTGGACCCGGCCTTTGCCCCGGGCACGGGAACGCCGGAGGTCTTTGGCCTGACCAATCGCGAGCTGATCTCCTTTGTACGCAGCCTGCGGGGACTGGATATTGTCGGATTCGACCTGGTCGAGATTTCCCCTCCTTACGACACGGCCAACATCACTGCTCTCCTGGGGGCCAATCTCGTCTTTGAGTTTCTCTGTACCCTGCCGGACAACCCGAACGTTAAGCGAGAGGGATAAGGGACAAGGCACACAGGCACCGGACGCCTGGTAGGGGCGCAGCGGCGCTGCGCCCCTCCTCAGTCCTCATCACTCATTACTCGTTAGTAGCGGAGGAGGGAGAAGACGTCGTACCCCTTGAGCCGTTCCCTTCCCTTGAGGAAGCTCAATTCGATCAGGACGGCGATGCCGATGATGTTGGCCTGGGCCTGCTTGACCAGGTCGGTAGCGGCCAGCATCGTTCCCCCGGTCGCCAGCACATCGTCGACCAGGAGGACGTGTTGGCCGGGTTGGAGGGCATCGAGGTGCATCTCCATGACATCGGTGCCGTATTCGAGTTCGTAGGTGGCCTTATGGGTCCGGTAGGGGAGCTTGCCGGCTTTACGGATCGGTACCAGGCCGGCCTGGAGGTAGTAGGCCAGGGCTGCCCCCAGGATGAATCCCCGGGCCTCGATAGAGACCACCACATCGATGGGGGTGGACTGGTAATGGGTGCCCAGGCTTTCGACCGCCTGGCGAAAGGCGGTGGCATCGTTTAAGAGCGGGGTAATGTCTTTGAACAGGATCCCTTTTTGCGGAAAGTCTGGAATATCCCGGATCTTTGCTTTGAGCGCTTCGTTCACCCTGTTAGAACCTCCGTTTGGCAGCAGAGTCCAGCAACGCAAAAGCCTTTTCCACAGCCTCTTGCGGAGTGGAGACCTGCAGGATGGCCTGATCCAGTGACCAGGTGTGCAGTCCGACTACCGGCCTTCCGATCTTCAGGGCCAGTGCAATTTCAGAGAGGGTTCCGTACTCGCCGGGGAGGGCGATCACCACCTCGGCGGTGCGGACGATGAGCAGGTTACGGGCGTGGCTCATGCCGGTGACGATCGGGATGTCGATGTACGGGTTGGCTTCCGTGGCCTCGCAGCCAGGCAGGATCCCTACCGTGAGTCCTCCCCCCTCCCTGGCTCCGCGGGCCGCCGCTTCCATGACACCACCGAGCCCGCCGCAGACGAGGATGGCTCCTCTTATGGCGAT
>RFHZ01000570.1 GCA_003696125.1 Nitrospinota bacterium | reverse complement strand
GACCCGGTGCTCCTGCTCCTGGACGAGCCCTTTGCCGGGGTGCATCCCCGCCTGCGCGATCAGATCATTGACCGCCTGCTGGAATTGCATGAACGGGGCCATACCTTCATCGTGGTCGATCACAACATGGATGCCATCCAGAAGGTAGCCCGGCGTCTCGTCGTCATGGCGCGGGGGGAGAAGATCGCCGATGGACCCCCGGAGGCGGTTCTGCAGGATCAGGAGGTGATTGCCGCCTATACCGGGGGGTAGAAGAAGGATGGAAGGACAGACGATGACTCCTCCGATATTGGTTGCAGAAGACCTGGTAGCCGGGTATTTCGAGGATATCCATATCTTGCAAGGGATTTCGGTGCAGGCCTGGCCGGGGCGCATCACCTGTGTTCTCGGTCCTAACGGTACCGGAAAATCGACCCTGCTGAAGACCCTGTTCGGTTTTCTCCGTCCGGTGCAGGGACGGGTGATCTATCAAGGAGAGGATATTACCGGCCTTCCCCCCTACGAGATGCCGAACCGGGGCATCGCCTATCTTCCGCAACGTCCCAGCATCTTCCCCTTCCTCTCCGTAGAGGTGAATCTGCGGTTGGGAGCCTGGCACGAACGTCGTGATCGCAGGCAGGTGCGGGAGAAGATAGAGGAGCTCTATCGCCGTTTTCCCCTGCTCTGGGAAAAGCGGTATCAGCCGGCAGGACAGCTTTCGGGTGGGCAACAGCGACAACTGGAGATTGCACGAAGCCTGATGACCGATCCGGTGCTCTACCTGATCGATGAACCGACGGCAGGGATCGATCCCCAGACCAGCGAGGCGATCTACCGGATGATTCACCAGCTGGCCCGGGAGCAGGGAAAAGCGATCCTGCTCGTCGATCAGAACATCAAGAAGGCGCTGGAGATCGCCGACTACATCTATGTGGTGCGGGTGGGGACCCTCTTTGCCGAAGGTCCCCGCGAGGCGTTTGGTCGAGATACAGAAGCGCTGGTTGCCCGCTGGCTCTATGCCAGTGGAGAGCCCTAGGCTGGCCGCCAGCAGGGGTCCCTAGGCGATCTTTCCGGCATAGATCTGCATGATGGTATCCAGGAATTGTAGGGCTTCTGCTTCTTTCCGCTGGAAGGAGTTCCGGCCGATGATCGAGCCGAAACCACCCCCATCCCGGATGGCCCGCACTTCGTCAAACACCTGCTCGTCCGAAGTGGTGGGACCACCGGAGAAGATGACGATACGGCGTCCGTTAAAACAGGCCTGCACCACGTGTCGGACCCGATCGGCCAGGGTGGCGATAGGGATCTGGTACTCGGTGTAGACCCGGCGGGCGGCTTCCTGTTCGATATGGGCGGTAGGAAGCTTCACCTTGATCAGGTGGGCTCCGAGCTGGGCAGCCAGATGGGCTGCGTAGGCGATCACATCGATGGCTGTCTCCCCCTCCTTGCTCAATCCAGAACCCCGTGGATAGGACCAGATCACCACGACCAGACCGCACCGTTTGGCCTCTTCGGCATAGGCGCGGATCTGTTCGTACATATCGGTACGGTGTGTTGAGCCCGGATAGATGGTAAACCCGATCCCGACACATCCCAGGCGCAGCGCATCGGCCACGCTCCCGGTCAGGGCCTGATCCGGGTCCTTTTCGTCCAGCAGAACATCATGATCGTTGACCTTCAGGATCAGGGGGATCTCGCCGGCGAACTCGCGTGCTCCGGCTTCCAGAAAGCCGAGAGGGGCAGCATAGGCGTTACAGCCGGCCTTGATGGCCAGTTCATAGTGGTAGCGTGGATCATAGGCGGGGGGATTGGGGGCAAAGCTGCGTGCCGGCCCGTGTTCAAATCCCTGGTCAACCGGGAGGATGACCAGTTTCCCGCTGCCCCCCAGCTTCCCATGGTTGAGGATACGGGCCAGATTGGTTAAGGTTCCGGGATTGTCGCTGCCATACCACCCTAAGATCTCTCGTACGCGTGGTGTCATAGGCTTCCCTCCTCGGGTAGTTATTTTGATGTGCCTTCCCATGCGTCTGTAATGACCTGCTGTAGTACCTTTAATCTGGAGACGATATCGCCGCTGAGGTGAAGGCGGAGGAGGCGGCGATGCCGTTCTGCCAGCACCTGGCAGTCTCCCTGGGCCTGCGCTGCCTTGACCTGACCAAAGGTGTAAGGCAGGGCAGGGATCGGGATGTCTGTTGCATCATCCGCCGTAATAAGCAGAAACAGGCCGTTGTTGGGTCCCCCCTTATGCGCCTGCCCGGTCGAGTGGAGGTAGCGGGGGCCGTAGCCGAGACAGGTGGCTACCCTATAGGCATCGCGGACAGCGTGTCGTATCGCCTGTAGCACCCTGTGACAGGTGTCGTCCATCTCGATATAGGCGAGCAGGGCAAAGTAATCTCCCGGGGTGAGGCGATCGAGATGGGCTTTAAGATAGCGGGCCAGCGAGGGGTTATCCTCCACGGCCCGGGACAGGATTGCCGCATTATGCGGATCGGCAAACAGCCTGCATCCCTGCTCTTCCCACAGCGGTTCTGCTTCAGAGGGCCTGTCCGGCGTATCCGGGGAGAGCAGGCGTCGGGTAGCCGTCTTGGTGGCCTCCACATCGGGTTGATCAAAGGGATTGATCCCCATGATGGCTCCTGCCACTGCCGTAGCCATTTCCCAGCGGAACATCTCCTGGCCGAGGTGATAGGGATCGCTGAGGGTGATGCGCACCACCGGGTGCCCGGCAGCTTCCAGGGCAGCAAGGGCCCTGTCCTGGGCCTCATCCGTGTCCCCCTGGAGGTGGAGGGAGACAAACAGGCGATCGTTTCCGTACCGGTCAGGGGAAGTGAGCTGCTCCTGATCGACCGGGATCAGGGCCTTTCCCTCTTTGCCGGTCGATTCTGCCAGCAACTGCTCCAGCCAGGCTCCAAAACTCCTGAGGGCAGGAGAGGTGACCAGGGTGATCTTCTCCCGTCCCTGCTGAGCGGCAAGGCCGAGGATGGCTCCCAGTACCACTCCCGGGTTGGTAGCCGGAGGGACCGCTGCGGCACAGCTATGTAT
>RFHZ01000569.1 GCA_003696125.1 Nitrospinota bacterium | reverse complement strand
TCCTTATACCATATTCGGCAAGGCCTGTCGAGGTTTTTAACTTTCCCCCTGATTAGGAGGTATTTCAGATGCGTAATGATGCGCTGGATGGCCTGCGCAACGACCCGACTCTCTGGCAACCTCTTCTGTTCCCAGATATTCACCGCTCTGGATGCGCAAAGGAAACCAGATTGGTCCAGTCCGACCTGGAGAGGACGTGCATCCCGGTGCGAAGAGAGGGCAAGAGAGCGCTGTTTTTCTGTTGCATCCCTGGGAAAAGCGGGATAGAATGCAGGTATCGGTGGAGTATTGGTAACAGAGAAAGGGAGAGAAGGATGACCGAGGAAGTTCTCTGCTCGATTCAGGATGGTATTGCCACCCTTACCCTGAACCGCCCGGCAAAACGGAATGCGCTCAACAAGACGAGTATTGCGAGCCTGGCCACCCATTTCACCCGGTTCGAGCAGCGACAGGATGTAAGGGTCGTGGTCATCCGGGGAGCGGGCAAGGCCTTCTGTGCCGGACGTGACCTGCAGGAACTCCACCAGCAGCAGACAGATGGCAGGAGTTCGCAGTCAGACATCTTATCCCTCTTCCGGCAGATCGAAACCTCACCTTATCCGACCATTGCCATGATCAACGGGGATGCCTTTGCCGGTGGGTGCGAACTGGCGGTGCATTGCGATCTCCGCATCGCCGCAGAGGAAGCCCGCTTTGGCATGCCACTGGCCCGTTTAGGGTTCATGGTCCCCTTTACCCTTACCAGTAAACTGGTAGAGATTATCGGACCGGCCTTCACCAGGCAGTTCCTATTCACCGCCCGGCCGATAGGGGCAAAGAGGGCATACGAGATCGGTCTGGTCCACCAGGTTGTCCCTCGCGCCGAACTGGAAGAGACAACCTATACCATGGCACGAGATATTGCGACCAATGCCCCCCTGGCGCTACGGGGGATCAAAGCCAGCATCCTGCGGGCAACCTCGCTACGCGAGCAGATTGCGCACGAGGATCTGGATACCCTTTTCTATCGTACTTTGCAGAGTGCCGATGCGCGAGAGGGAATCCGCGCCTGGATGGAAAAGCGCCTGCCGGTGTTTCGGGGGGAATGATCTCAAGCCTACTTCCCCACCACCTTCAGGTGGTTTTCCACCCCCTTGACCCCTTTGACACTGCGGGCAATCGCCTCTGCCCGCTCTTTCTCTGCCTGTGTCTCCACCGCGCCGTTCAGGCTGACGATACCTTTACGCGTATCCACGTCTATCGAGCGTGCTTTCACCACCTTATCCTCGATGAGCAGTACCTTGACCTTGGTAGTAATGACCGCATCATCGATGATTTCTCCTGTGCTCTTCTGCGTCGGGGTCGAGGCACACCCTGCCCCCCAAAAGAGAAGCATACCCAGACAATAGCGAATCCATGCTCGACGTCTCATCACCTTTCCTCCCTCTATCGGTATCGTCTCGACCAGAAAAGAGGAGACCCTACCAGCCCTTCCACCCCGGCGTGCCTGGCGGTGATGGCCTTGAGGCAGCGCTGACCTCTTGCTACATCTTCTCATAATATAAAGGGCAGGGAGAAAAATGGCCAGCCTTACCGATGAGAAAAAGATCGCACCTCGGCAAAAAGCTTGCTACAATAGAGGGATCTTTCCTGAAAGACGAGCGTTCCTGTACAGGATGCGAACCATAGAGGTAGGAGTAGTGTATGAAAGAAGCGCTGGCCACAGAGAAGTACCTGCTGACCGAAGGCTCTTTGCTCCGGAGCGTGTTGCGATTGGCGCTCCCCATGCTCCTGGGCAATTTCCTCCTCAATACCCTGAACATCGTGGACATGATCTTTGTGGGGAAGCTGGGTCCGGCCGCGATTGCTGCCGTCTCTATCGGGGGAACGCTGGAAGGACTGATCTGGACGGTGCTGGTAGGAATGGGGATGGCGACAACGGCCATGGTTTCCCGGTATGTGGGGGCCAGAGAGCCGCATGTTGCCACCCAGGCAGCGGTGCAGTCCCTTTTCCTGGCGGTCCTTTTTTCCCTGGTCATCGCCCTGATTGGAGCCACTGCCGCCGCTCATCTCCTACGCCTGCTCGGTGCCGCAAGCGAGGTGGTAGAGGTGGGAACGGGTTATGTGGCCATCACCTTTATCGGCTCCTTTACTTTAATCCTCTACTTCGTGATCCAGTCGATCTTCCGTGGGGCTGGTGATGCCGTCACCCCGATGATCATCATGGCCATCATTGCCGGGCTCAATATCCTGCTCGATCCGCTCCTCATCTTTGGCCTCTGGATCTTTCCCCGGCTTGGGGTCACCGGTGCCGCCCTGGCTACCACAACAGCGCGAGGGGTGGGACTGATCGTCTCCTTCTATTATCTGTTTCGTCCCCAGTCTCCTCTCCCCTTTGCCCGGTCCGATTTGCGGATCAGGCTGGACCTTATCCGGCGGCTGGTCACCATCGGCTTTCCCAGCTCCATCAATGCCGCCCTCCTCAGCCTGGCCAGTATCATCCTGATGCGTATCGTCTCCGCTTACGGTACCATTGCCCTGGCCGCGTACGGGGTGGGACTCCGCCTCGATCTGATCGCCATGATGCCCGGCTGGGCCTTGGGAAACAGTGCTGCCACCCTGGTGGGGCAGAACCTCGGTGCCGAGAAGAAGGAGCGGGCAGCCCAGAGCGCCTGGCTGGTTACCGGCCTGCACGTCGGGATTATGTTCGTTCTCGCCACCACCTTCTATCTCTTTGCCGAGCCGATCATCGCCGTCTTTAATACCCATCCAGAGGTGATCCGGGTGGGACAGGAATACGTGCGTATCGTCGTTTTGAGTTATCCCTTTCTCGCCCTGAGCATGGTGCTCTCGCGAGCCTTCGGCGGGGCAGGGGATACGATCTCCCCTCTCGTCGTGACCAGCCTCTCCCTCTTTGGCCTGCTCTTCCCCCTCTCTCTCCTCCTTCCCCGCCTCTGGTCCCTGGGGACCCGAGGGGTATGGATGGCCATAGCCGTGGCTACCGTCTTCCAGGGGAGTGCCATGGCGCTCTGGTTTTTGCAGGGACGGTGGAAAGAGCGGAAGGTGTAACCCCTGGGAGGGCCTCTTCTCCTGTGGAAGAAGTGGAAAGGGCGAAAGGGATAATCGTTTTGACTCCTGGAGAAAGAGAGAGTAGGATAAAATCTCAGATTTCCAGCCTTCACAAACGTTTGCGGTTTAAGGAGGTATTTATGGCCGGTATGAGCAAAAAGGAACGGGTACAGGCGGCATTGCAGGGCCAGGAGGTGGATCGTCCACCGGTCAGTTTCTGGCGCCATTTTTTTGAAAAGGAGACGAGTGCAGAGGGACTGGCCGAGGCGATGCTCACCTTTCAGCAGCGCTTTGACTGGGACTTCATGAAGGTGAATCCCCGTGCCTGCTACCATGTTGAGGACTGGGGATGCCGCTTTCGGTTTAGCGGGGATCCGCATACCGCCCCTGTCCTGCTGGAGCCAGCGGTGCGCACGGTGCAGGACTGGGAGAAGATCACCGTCCTCCCTCCCGATCAGGGGGCACTCGGCGAACAACTGCAAGCCCTCAAGTTGATTAAAGAGGGATTGCAGGATGAAATCTATTTCCTGGAAACGATCTTTACCCCTCTCTCCATTGCCGGCAGACTCATCGGGTCAGAGGCGGCGATGAAAGAGCAGATGCAGAACCATCCGGAGGCGGTGCATGCCGCTTTGGAGCGGATTACCGAGACCTATCGTCGCTTTGCCCGGGCCTGCCTGGAGGTGGGAGCCAGCGGGATATTCTTTGCCACCACGGCCTGGGCGAGTTACGAACTCTTGACCGATGCCGAGTACGCAGAGTTTGGTCGTCCCTATGACCTCAAGGTGCTGGAGGCGGTACAGGATGCGGAGTTTAATCTCCTCCATGTCTGTCGCAGCCGGAACATGCTGTACAGGCTGGCCGACTACCCGGTGCATGCGATCAACTGGGCCAGTCGTGATCCCTCCAATCCGAGCCTGCGGGAAGGGAAGGCCCACTGCACCCAGGCGGTGGTAGGGGGGATCGATCATCGAAAGACCTTGCTGAAGGGGAGTGTAGAGGAGGTCGTTGCCCAGGCCCGGGAGGCCAAAGCGCAAACCGAAGGGATTCGTTGGATCCTGGCCGGGGAGTGCTCCATACCAACCCGAACCCCGGAACGGAATCTCACCGCCCTTCGAGAAGCCGTAGAGAAGCTTTGACCCCTGGCGTCGTTTCCCGGAACAGGGGAAGGCTTCTGGAACTACGTTTCGCTTGGGCGTGCGTCTGAGAGACGGCAGTGGTTACTCTTTTTCCGAGATACGCTGAATCCAGCTCAGGGGGATTTCCACTTCGTCTTGTATGGCCAGGATCTCTTGGATAGACGCACGCCACATCGCCTGCTTCTTCCTGCTGTAAACGGGGAGTCTTGATGTGGAATAGCGGTGCTGAAGCTTGCGTAACAGGCTTTCAGGCGTCTCCTGAAGCAGAGCAGCAGCCGTGCGCAGCTCGATCCATCGTCGTCCATCGTCGCTGGAGAAGGCATTGCGTCTTCTGAGATGCCTCTGCTGCATACACTCTCCTCCTTTCCCTTGTTTACCGATGCACTCTTCTCTTCTCTCTTCGGCAACTCTGGGGGGAAACTGAAGGGAAATGCTATCCATATTATACACCAAATCACCACCCCTGCCCTAAAAAAAACGAGTCGAGGTGTGCGACCCTTCTGTATGAAAAAGACTTGACTTCTCTTCTGCTCCCTGTTACACATCGGTTGAGGGAAGAGGGAAAGCCTTACACCGTTCCAGGAAGAGGACGCGGGTGGGTTTCCCGCTGTCGAACATGGAAAGGAGGCGAGTGGTGAAACAGCGTGGTGGAGAGATCATCGTCGAGTACCTGATCCGGGAACGAGTCCCCTATGTCTTTGGGGTCTGTGGGCATGGCAATGTCGGGTTGTTAGACGCCCTGTACGACCGGCGTGAGGTCATTCAGACCCTTTCGACCAGACATGAACAGACGGCGGGACACATGGCGGATGCCTATTTTCGGGTGGCCCACCAGCCGGTGGTGGCCCTGGCCTCGTGTGGGCCCGGTGCCTGCAACCTCCCCATCACCCTGGCCTGTGCCTTCATGGATTCTTCCGCTTTCCTGGCCATCACGGCCAATGTGCCCACCTCCCAGTTCAATCGGGCTCCTTTCCAGGAGACGTACCGCTATTTCCAGGCCGAGTTCCCTGCGGTCATCCGCCCCTACGTCAAGCGGAGCTGGCAGCCGACGCGAGTCGATATGCTCCCTACCGCGCTACGACAGGCCTTCAGTACCATGCTCAGCGGTCGTCCCGGACCGGTCAATCTCGATATCCCCTTTAACCTCTTCCAGGAGAGTGAGGAGGTGGAGCTGCCCGATCCGGTGACCTGGCGGGAGGGGATCAGCTCTCGTAGTGGTGCCGATCCGGAACTGATTCGGAAAGCGGTCACCCTCCTGAAACAGGCACGGCGTCCCCTGATCTATGTGGGGCATGGTGCGGCCCTCTCTCGAGCCGAACAGGAGGTGACCAGGCTGGCCCACACCATGCAGATCCCGGTCATCTTCTCCCCCAACGGCTTTGGTACGCTCGACATGACCGATCCCCTGGCCCTCGGATTTGTCGGCCGCAACGGAGCGTTTCCGGCTAACGAGGCGGCACGGAGCTGTGACGTGCTGCTGGCACTGGGGGTCCGTTTTGATGACCGCTCCAGCAGTTCCTGGATCCCAGGCTACTCCTTCAATATCCCTCCCACCCGCTTGATTCATGTCGATATCGATGCCCAGGAGATCGGCAGGAACTATCCTGTCCATCTGGGCATGGTCGGTGATGTTCGCACCGTGTTGCGCCAGATGCTGGAGCTGATAGAGACCTCTCCGCCTCAGCCGGAGCAATACCAGGCCTGGCTCGCCGAGATCGACAGGTGGAAAGCGGCCTGGGAAGAATTCATCCGCCCCCACTGGGGGAGTGAGGCCAGCCCCATCCACCCGCAACGGGTGGTGGAAGCCCTCCAGCGGGTGCTGCCAGAGGATGGGATCCTGCTGGCCGACTCCGGGGTCCACCATAACTGGATCGTGCAGTTTTGGAAGGCGCGAAAACCACGTACGGTACTCAATACCTGGGGGTTTTCCGCCATGGGATTTGGGGTCTGTGGGGTGCTGGGAGCCAAGCTGGCCGCCCCGGACCGTCCCTGCGTGGCGGTATGCGGGGATGGAGGATTCATGATGCGCTCCGATGTGCTCTGTACCGCGGTCGAGTACAACATTCCTGCCGTGTGGCTCATCTGGAACAACTTTGCCTATGGGGCCATTCGGGACCTGCAGACCGGGCTCTTTAACCGGCGAGAGCTGGGGACCAGTTTTGTGCAGCACTCTACGGGTCACCTGTACAACCCGGACTTTGTCGCCCTGGCCCGTGCCTGTGGGGTAGAGGGTATACGGGTGGAACGACCAGGAGATCTTTCCGAAGCGATCGAGCAGGCGATCAGAGCCGAGGCTCCTTTTGTTCTGGATGTGCATGTCAACCGTGACGTCGCCCCTCCCAGCACCGGTACCTGGCAGCTTCCTCCTCTCCCGCATCGGGAACCGGTCTTTGGCCAGCGCCGGTTACCGTTGGAGGAGACCAGGCCAACACCATGAGCACGATTCTGGTCACCGGAGGAGCAGGATTCATCGGCGCTGCCGTGGTGCGGCGTCTGGCCCAGCGGGGAGAACGGGTGGTCGCGCTCGATAACTTCCAGTCAGGGCGGCCGCAGAATCTGGAGGGACTGGCCGCCAACGTTACCCTGGTCAGTGGTGATGTCACCGACCTGAGCAGCCTGTTACAGATCATCAAGCGCTACCGGGTGCAGCGGGTCGTGCATGCCGCCGCCATCGTCAGTGTGGTCTCTTCCCTGGCCGCTCCCAGTCAGGTTACCCGGGTAAACATTACCGGTGTCCTGAATATCCTGGAAGCCATGCGTCTCTTTGCCATCGAGCGGACCGTGCATCTCTCTTCCGAAGAGATCTACGGTCCGTTCCGGTACGAACCGGCAGACGAAGAGCACCCACTGGCACCGCTGGTCCCTTATAGCATCGCCAAGGTCACGGCAGAACAGCTCGGGCGTTTTTACCGGACCACCTATCAGGTCGATTTCATCAATGTGCGGCCCTCCTGGGTCTATGGTCCCTATCTCCCCCGGCAGCGTATTCCCCGCCTCCTGATCGAAGCGGCCCTGCGTGGTCAATCGCTCCATCTGCCGCAGGGCGGAGATACCCGCATCGATCATACCTATGTGGAGGACTGTGTGGAGGGGATCCTGCTGGCACTTGATCACCCTTCTCATCCCTACGATGCGTACAACATCGCCAGTGGGGAGGCCTGGAGTGTAGCCGAGATGGTGGCCCTGATCAGAGAGCTGATCCCGGGAGCCGATCTCTCGGTGGGACCGGGAACTCTCTGGTATAATGACCAGCTTCCGGTCCCACGCAAAGGGGCGCTCGACATCACCCGCGCCCGTACCGTGCTCGGGTATGAGCCTCGCTATCCGCTGCCAGAGGGACTGGCCGCCTATATCGAGTGGTATCGACACCAGCAGAAACAGGGGAGGTTTTAGAGTCGACAGGCAGAGCGATCACCTGCCGGCTTGGGGATCCTTATCACTTACCCCTGCAAAGACTCGAACTTGTGCTCAGGATGCTTGACCGTTAGCACCGGGCAGGGAGCGAGGCGTACCACCTTTTCCGCCACACTTCCCAACAGGACATAAGCGAGACCGGTGCGTCCATGTGTGCCCATCACGATCAGGTCCACGTCGTGACTCTTGGCCGTCTCGATGATCTCTTCGTAAGCTTTCCCCATATAGACGAGAGGGGTCACCTTTATCC
>RFHZ01000568.1 GCA_003696125.1 Nitrospinota bacterium | reverse complement strand
GGGTGCAGGGTGGGAACTGGTCAACATGGTCAACATCTATACGGTCCACCCGATTACCCATCTGGTGCGAGAGGTGGTCCTCCCCCAGCTTGCCGATGTCCGGCGACACGGGGTGCACTGGTACCCGGCCTACCCCCCGGTAATAGACCTCGAATACGAGATGGACATGCGTGGGGTAGAGCAGGAGTTGTACCTCGACCTGACTACCCTGCCTCCTGCCTGAAGAGGGGGCTGGCAAAGACGATGCGCTGGAGTCCTTTGAGAAAAGCAGTTTCCATCTCTTGCGGGGAGAGGACGATCACCGAGAACCCCTCTTCTTCCAGGAAGGAGCGCCACACCGGTTGCCAGGAGGGCCGGCCACTCAGAACCACCTGCCCTCTCTGCTCTGCGGCCAGGGAAGAAGAGCGCAGGGCCTGGATATCGGTAAAAGCGACCGCACCGATGAACACGCTCCAGAGCTGGTCAGGGCTGTACTGCCGGCTCTGCTCCAGGATGCGGACGAGGAACAGGGTGCGCGAGAGCCCGTACTGGGCGGTCCACTCTGCCCCCTGCCGGACCAGATCCATGTGAAACCGCTCTCCTCCTTCGGCCGGCAGCGCACTGGAGAGGATGGTCTGCGCCTGTACCGCGTGGATCAGCTCACCGGTAAGGGTGGTCATCCCTCCAGCGATCCGTTTCTCTGCATCGATATGAATCAGCTTGGAATGCGACCCGAGATGGACGTAGAGGAGGGGTCCGTTGAGGGAGAGGGTTTCCAGTGCACCGAACACCTCGGTTTCTTCACCGCGGATGATGTCCACAGCAGGGGCCTCGGCCAGGGTATAGGAAGGGGGACCACTCCGCACGCCGCGCACAAAGTAGATGGTGAGGCCATCCAGGTCTGGAAAGGTCTCCCTGGCCACCTGGGCAGCCAGATCTTGCCAGCCAGCCGGTGCCGAGGCGTGGGGAAGTTCTAAGAGGCCCAACCCGGAGGTGATCATGCCGGCAGCCAGGGCAAAGGGGGGGAGATGGGCTCCACTCTGCTGCAGGACCTGATCGATCGCCCTCTTGATCCCTGCCTTTAAAAAGGCCAGGCTCCCGGTGCGTGCCGTGTCCCGGACTCCGGCCTGCACCTGGGCCTTGGCCAGTACCGTTCCGGCCCGGACCAGCCATACCCGTGTGTTTGTCGTCCCGGAATCGATAGCAAGGAAAGGTTTTTCACTTTGCATCACCTTACTCCTGAGTGTAATCCTGATCTCCCGGCGCAACCATCTCGAGTGAATTGTTTCACCATGTGCAGATAATCTACTACGATTTAGAACGGTCTTTCCAGCAAAAATATGCGAAATTCCTCTCTATCTCGTTGTCCGTCACGCTGCGCTCGCGGCTGTGGCTTACAATGACGAAGATCTATTTTCACAGTAACTTCATAAGTAACTATCACTAACCCTTTTGCACTTTGAGTCATCTTCAGGCCAGGCGTGACCGGAAGAACTTTTTACCGCCGAGCACGCAGAGAACGCCGGGATACATAAGCAAAAACGCTCTGCGGACTCGGCGTCCTCGGCGGTGTAAACT
>RFHZ01000567.1 GCA_003696125.1 Nitrospinota bacterium | reverse complement strand
GGGGTGGTCAGGGAAGGAGTCCGGATATCAAAGGTGGTGACCAGCCGGCGGGCAAACTCCTGGATCCGGCGATGGCGGAGCAGGAAGCGACCGGAGAAGGCCGGATCACGGTAATGTTTTAAGACCAGGTTTTCCCTCACAGAGAGAGCGGTCGCCACCCCTTCCCCCAGCCGGTCCTCCGGGATATAGCCGACTCCCTGATCGATGATCCGGCGAGGCGAGGCGTTGGTCATGTTCTTCCCGCGTAGCCTGATGCTTCCCCTGCTGACCCTGCGCAACCCGGTGATCGCTTCCACCAGCTCCTTCTGGCCGTTACCCGAGACCCCGGCGATCCCCAGGATCTCCCCCTGATGCACGGCAAAAGAGACCCCTCTCACCGCCTCCACCCCCTTCTCATCCCGTACCACGAGGTCCTGTACCTCAAGGATGGGAGGGCCAGGGGCGATAGCAGGTTTAGAGATGTGGAACAGCACCTCTCGTCCCACCATCATCCGGGCCAGGGCGGTTTTGGTCGTCTCATGCGCCCTGACCGTCGCCACCACCGCCCCTTTGCGCAAGATGGTGATCCGGTCACAGAGGGTAAGCACCTCCTGGAGCTGTGGGAGATAAAGATGACCGTATGTCCCTGGGCAACCAGGGAACGCAGTGTGTTAAATAGGAGGGTGACCTCCTGCGGGGTCAAGACCGCGGTCGGCTCGTCCAGGATCAGGAGCCGTGCCTGGCGGTAGAGCGCTTTCAGGATCTCGACCCGCTGCTGCTCGCCGATGGAGAGTTCCTCGATGCGTGCCTGCGGATCGACGCTGAGTCCGTATCGCCCGGCCAGCATCTCCACACGTCGTGTTGCCGAGGACAGGTCGAGAAACGGTTCGCGGGGTGATGGTAAGCCGAGAACGAGATTTTGCAGCACGGTCAGGCGCGGGATGAGCATGAAGTGTTGGTGTACCATCCCGATACCCAGGCGGATCGCCTCTTTGGGTGAGGAGAGATCGACCCGTTTTCCGGCGAAGTAAATCTCCCCCTCGTCCGGCCGGTAGAGGCCGTACAGGATATGCATCAGCGTGCTCTTTCCCGCCCCGTTTTCTCCCAGCAGGCCGTGGATCTCCCCTGACCGGGCCTGAAAGTCGATATGGTTATTGGCCACCACCCCCGGGAAGCGCTTGACGATGTTCCGCATTGCAACGAGATTGGGCATACTGATCCTCAGGAAACAGGCGACACAAAGGCCGGGTTATTCTCTATGTGGCAGCAGTTTACCCCAATTTGGGGGTGTATGCAAGTGTGGGGGAAGGGGAGTGAAACGATGACAGGCTTGCCCCTGGGGAAGAGTATAGGTCCTCGGAAGAGAGTTTTCGCTCTAGCCCCCTTTCTCCTGTTGGGAAGATACTTCCCTGCGTAGAGCTTGTGGCATCGCTCATTTGAGCAACAGCACTTTTCCAACTTCCTGTAGATTACCCTCTCCTGATT
>RFHZ01000566.1 GCA_003696125.1 Nitrospinota bacterium | reverse complement strand
CTCTCCCGCGGCATCTATCTGGTATACCCGCACGATGCCGGCCGGCAAGGGAATCCCCAACCCATTCTCTTTGCTGTTTTGCACCTTAATCGCCGTCTGCACCCTGGGTGGGGGGAGGGTGGGTTGACGCGATTCGTAGTACCAACGCTGGGAGAGGAGCCGGTAGACCCGTTTTACCTTGCTCCCCTTTCCGGTAAGCAGGGGGAGCTGCTTGGTCTGGTTGTGTTTGATGGTCACCGGGCGAGGGAAGGTATAGAGGTGATATTCGGCAAAGGGTTGTTCAGTAAACTGCGCCGGGGCAGCCGCTTTGGCCATCTCCATCATGGGTCGTCCCCTGCGCACTCGCTGCTCTTCCTGCACCCGCCGCACCTCCCCGGCGATAAGCTGTAGCGTGGCCTGCTGGTAGGCGGTCCCGCTCCGGTTCTCCAGGGTCACCCAGCCGGTCAGATCACCGGAGGTCCCCTCGGTAGAGAGGGTAAAGACATAATCCGCCTTCCAGGTCAGTTGACCGGCGAGGTAGGAGACGGTGATCACCCTGCTCCCCCCCTCGCTCTCCACCTCCCAGAGCAGAGTAGGCCGGGGGAGCAATTCAGGGGGAAGGCGTGGGAATTCCATGGTCGCCGTAGGAGGATTGGTCACGATCCGGTCCCCGATCTGCCACACCGTTCCCTCCGCAGTGGAGAGCAGCGTGGCCGTCTCCCGTCGCCAGACCGTCTCGTTCCCCTTCCTCTCCCGGAAGACCAGGGTGACCTCTTTGCCGAGATACTTTTCCAGGAGCTTTTGTGGCGTAAGGAGATCATAGGCAAAGGTCTGCTCGAGCAATCGGATCCCTTCTCCCTGCACGATGACCGATTCCGGTTGAATCGAGGCTGCGATATCCATGAACTGCACCTGCTGGTGGCCGGGCAGCAGCCGCAGCTCTCGTTGGTCCGAAATCAGGGCAAATCCGCCGCTGTACACGGTGAGATGGAGGCGCTTTTGCTCTTTCGCCGTTGAACGGATCACTTCACCTCTCGTGGGAACGGTCAGGGACAGGATCCCAACCAGCAGAAAAAGGAGTCGAATCACCGTTACTGTCATCAGCGCTCCTTTACGCCCTTTCCTTCTCTCCGGCCGGAGAGAAGGAAAGGAGGGGAGTTCCTCTCTAATCGATCCCCGACTGTTCACGGATACTGCGGGCAATCACCGAGACATCTTCATCCCCATGTCCCCGCGTAATGAGCCCGGTTTCAATCTGTTCCACAAAGGCCGCCACCGGAATGGTTACCCCCAGTTCCCGGGCTGCTTCCAGGGCGATATTGAGGTCTTTGCGGTGAAAGCGTACCCGAAAACCGAGCGGATAGGAGTTCTTGATCATGTTTCCAGAGCGGTTGGTCAGTCCCCAGGAGCCGGCAGCTCCACTCCCTACCGCCTGTACCACCTTCTCCATATCCAGTCCAGCCTTCAGTCCCAGCGCGACCCCCTCGGCGACCCCCCAATAGGTACCGGCAATGATCACCTGGTTGATCGCTTTGGTAATCTGTCCCGAGCCGATCGGCCCGATATGGGTAATGGTCTTGCCCATGGCCTGGAGCACCGGCATCACCTTCTCCACATCCGCGGCTTCACCCCCGATCATGATGGAGAGGGTTCCTTTCTGGGCTCCCTCCGAACCACCCGAAACCGGGGCATCGATCATCTTGATCCCTTTCTTCCCCAGTTCGGCAGCGATACGACGGGTGGCTGCAGGACTGATGGTGGACATATCCATCACGATGGACCCGGGAGAGGCACCGTGGATGACCCCATTCTCTCCCAAGATCACCTCTTCCACATCCGGAGTATCACTGACACAGGTGATGATCACCTCCTGGCCCATCGCCGCCTCCTTGGGAGAGGCGGCGCGCTTGGCTCCGGCTTTGGCTACCGGCTCTTCCTTCTCTCGGGTCCGGTTATGAACGGTAACCTCATGTCCTGCCTTCAGGATGTTGAGCGCCATAGGCGCTCCCATCGTTCCCATACCGATAAATGCAACTTTCACCCCAACCTCCTTTACTCTCTCATGAGAATAGACCATAACTACCCCTCGGAACACGCTTACCTTACCCAAAACAAGACGCAGATGTCAAGGGAAAAAGGGAGTTGACAGGAGAAATCGATCTATGATAAGCGATAGGGAGGCGCAAAGGAGATCACTCTTTCGCCTATACGGCCCAAAGAGCGTCCCAGCTTTTTACGAAACATGCAGGTGAGGAGGCGTCCATGCGTGTCGGATTTCTCGGTCCGGAAGGAACATATACCGAAGAGGCGGCCAAGCAGGTTGCCGGAGGAGCAGTGCTTATCCCCTATCCATCCATCGATGCGGTCTTTGAAGCTGTGGCCAGCCGGGAAGTCACGCGTGGGGTGGTTCCCCTGGAGAGCCTGATCCAGGGACCGGTGACAGAAACGCTGGATAACCTCTTCCAGTACGCCGGCCGGGCCAACATCATCGATGTGCTCGTCCTCCCGATCCAGCACGCCCTGGGAGCCCTGACCGATAAGAGCCAGATTCGCCGCATCCTCTCCAAGGACCAGGCCTTAAAGCAGTGTTCCCTCTATCTCCAGCAGGAGTTCCCCCAGGCGCAACTGGTGGAGATGCCCAGCACCACCGCCGCCATGGAGGAGATCGTCCGGCATCAACTCACCGATGCGGCAGCCATCGGGAGTGAGTGGGCGCTGCAGGCCTATGGACTCCGTATCCTCGATCGCAACATCGGGAACGTCAAGCACAACAAGACCCGTTTTGCCGTGCTAGGAGATCGCTACCATCCCCGCACCGGCAACGATGCCACCTCTCTGGTCATCTATCCCCACCGGGATCGGATCGGCCTGCTGGAAGAGATCCTCTCCATCATCAGCCGGGAATACCGGCTCAACATGTCCTCGATTCACTCTCGTCCCGATACCAAAGGGGGCTTTCGCTTTTATATTGAGCTGGAAGGCCATCTGGAAGACGCAGCGGTTTCTGGCTGCATCCAGGCCCTGCAGAAGAACCTGGTCAGGGATGAGATCGAGGTAAAGGTCTTCGGGGCCTATCCGCGGCGAATATTCAACGAACCCCGTATCAAGACCATCGGGATCATCGGTGGGACCGGGGAGATGGGACAATGGTTCCAGAGATTCTTTACCACCGCGGGGTATACGGTACTGATCAGCGGGCGACGCACTCCCCTGACCTATCAGCAGTGTATCGAGCAGTCGGATGTGGTGATCATCAACGTCCCGATCAGGCATACGGTGGAAGTGATCCAGAAGGTGGGGAAGTTCTTCCGGCCCGGCCAGCTCATCACGGACAACACCTCCATCAAGACCCAACCGGTGCAGGCGATGCTGGCCGCGGTTCCAGAAGGGGTGGAGGTCCTGGGTATGCACACGGTGTTCGGTCCGGCCGTAGAAGATCTCCGTCATCAGAACGTCGTCTTTACCTATACCCCCCGTTCAGGAGAGCTGGCCCAGGAGTTTGAGAGCATCTTTTACAAGTACGGGGCCCGGATCACCCGCACCACCCCGGAGTATCACGACCAGCAGATGGCCTTCCATCAAAACCTGGAGCATTTCACCAAGGTAGTCCTGGCCGAACTCCTCCGCACCCGTTTTGGCGATCCCCAGGTCATGACCTCTTACAGTTCCCCCAACTCCCGTATCTCCCTGATCACCATGGGACGGATCCTCAGCGGTGATCCGGATCTCTATGCCGAGATCCAGGAGTACAACCTGCAGGGAGCAGGCATGATCCGGGAATATCTCCAGATCGCTGAACGGATAGGGCGGGAGCTAATGGAGAGGAATACAGAGGCGTTCCGCACCTCGATGACCCAGAGTGCCACCGCCTTGGGCAAGGAGTTCCTCACCGAGATGCTCACCTGGTCTAAAGTGATTCAGCGCCGCCTCTCCGAACCGCTCTCAGAGTAACGGAGTGTACTCGAAAAACCCAGGTCCTCTTCCTCCAGATCCTCCTTTGTTTCATCCGGGTAGAGCATTCTGGGGGCCTTCCCCTCTCTGCCCGGCATACTTGCCAACAGCCAGAAGGCAGTATACAATCAATAAGAATCATTGTCTCCGTCGATAGGGCGTTGTATACTGAATTTAGACTGGCATTATCAGGCTCTGAGGTGGAGGTAAAGGGTCTCTCTTCTCGATCACATAACGTGATAGTGGCACGATGTATCAGCACCTACGTCGAGTGTTTGCTCCCTGGCTCTGTCACCGGCGGCTTCCCCTTCTCCTTGCCCTGCTGGCTATACTGCTTACCCTCCCTGCCCTGGGAGTTGGCTGGCAGATGGATGATTATCTCCAGCGACTCATGATGCTGAAGCTTCCCCAGGTCGGGGCCGGTCCTGAGGAGATATTCACCGTGCTAAACGGTGACCCTCAGGTCATCCATCGGTACATGGATCTGGGACTCCTCCCCTGGTGGACGGTTCCCAGGTATCGGATCAGTTTCTTACGGGTCTTCAGCATCTTTACCCTGTGGGTAGACTATGAGTTATGGCCCGATTCGCCGGTACTGATGCATCTCCAGAGTCTCCTCTGGTTCGGTGCGCTCATCGCCGTCGCTACCCTCCTCTACCGACGCATCATGGGTCCCACCTATGTTGCCGGCTTTGCCGCCCTTCTGTACGCCGTGG
>RFHZ01000565.1 GCA_003696125.1 Nitrospinota bacterium | reverse complement strand
TTCTTCCTGGTCTGTGTGATCCTGATGTGGATCATCGTGAACTCTCCCTTTGGGAAAGCGTTGCAGGCCATTCGTGATAATGAAACGCGGGCCGAGTTTGTCGGGATACGGGTAAAGCGCTACCGCTGGATCGCCTTCCTCATCTCGGGCGCCTTTACCGGGATCGCCGGAGCGCTCTGGGCACCGCTCAACGGATTAACAACCCCGGATATTCTCTACTGGCCCTTCTCGGGAGAAATCGTCTTTCTCGCCGTCTTAGGAGGATTCCGGACCTTCTCCGGCCCGATCATCGGGGCCATCGTCTTCAACTACCTGAAGACCTATGCGGTCGGATTTACGACCTACTGGCAACTCCTGCTCGGCGCGGTTCTGGTCGGACTGGTCCTGATCATGCCGGCCGGAATCATGGGAACCCTGGCCCAATTGTGGACCAAAGCGAGGAGGTAGACGCACGGTGACACTGCTTACAACGGAAAATCTCAAGAAATACTTTGGTGAAACACGCGCCGTCGATGGGGTGACCCTGACCATCAACCAGGGAGAAGTCCTCTCCCTGGTAGGACCGAACGGTGCCGGCAAGACCACCCTGGTCAACCTGATCAGTGGGCTGATCCGTCCTCCTGATGCCGGAAAGATCCTCTTCCAGGATACGGATGTGACATTTATGCCTCCCCAGGACCGGATCAGGGTAGGGATTGCCCGTAGCTTCCAGATCGTGAACCTCTTTGATCAGCTCACCGCCCTGGATAATATCCGCCTGGCCATCTTTTCCCGTAAAGGGAAAACCAAAAGCCTGCTACGCCTGGCGGAAAACGATCGCGAGGTCAGGGAAGAAGCCCTGGAGATCCTGGATCAATTCGGGATTGAAGACAAGCGTAACATCGTTGCCGGCGGACTGGCCCAGGGGGAACGCAAGCTCCTCGATGTGGCTGTCGCCTATGCGCTGCGTCCTACCCTGCTCCTTTTGGATGAACCGACCAGCGGGGTGAGCACACGGGATAAGGGGAAGATCATGGACACCATCTCCGGGGTGGTCCGCTCCGGACAGATCACGGCAGCCATCGTGGAACACGATATGGATGTGGTCTTCACCTATTCCGATCGCATCGTGGTGATGCACCAGGGGAAGGTGCTGGCCGATGGCACCCCGGACGAGATTCGCACCAATGAAGAGGTTACCATTACCCTGCTGGGGACCAGCAAGGCGGACTGGTCCGAGTACAGGACTCACTGATACAGGGAGGAGGAATCGATGCTGGAACTGGTAGATGTCAATACCTATCGAGGGGTAGCGCACATCCTGCATGGGGTCTCTCTGCGCGTGGGGACCGGTGAGGTGGTCTGCCTGGTGGGACGAAACGGGGCCGGCAAGACGACCACCATCGAGAGTATCATGGGCCTTCTCCCCATTCGTTCCGGCAAGATCCTGTTTCAGGATCGAGACATCTCTCGCCTGGCAACGCACAAACGGGCCAAGCTGGGCATAGGCTATGCCCCGGAAGATTGTGGCATCTTCCCGGATCTGACCGTGGAAGAAAACCTGCGCATCAGCGAATGGCTGGCGAGAAAAGACGGCAAGCAGAACTCCTATGCCGAAGTGGAAGCCAAGATCTTTGATCTGTTTCCGGAAATTCGTGACTTCATGCAACGGAGAGGGCTCTACCTGAGCGGTGGTCAGAAGAAGATGGTGGCCATTGCCCGCGCCATGGCCCTCGATCCCTCCATCCTTCTACTCGACGAGGCCTTTGAAGGCCTCGCCCCGGTCATCGTGAATCGATTCAGCGAGGCGGTGCAGAAGATCAAGGAGATGGGTATCTCTCTTCTCATCGCCGAATCAAACCTCCTCAATGCCACTAAAGTCGCCGATCGACTCTATGCCATCGACCGGGGCGAGATCATCTTTGAAGGGAATCCGCAAGACGTCTTCAACAACGAAGAGGTGATGAAAGCGATTCGCGGCTAGAGATCATGGATAGACACCACGATCCAGGGTGGCCTGCACCACGCGCCGGATGGCCACAATGCTGGCCGCCATCCGCATCCCCACTTTCTCTTCCGTGGCTACGTGTAAGACATGTTGGAAGCTCTCTTCCATGATCTGTTGCAACTGCTCCCGGATCCGTTCTTCTCGCCAGAAAAACTCCTGCAGGTTCTGCACCCACTCCAGATAGGAGACGACCACCCCTCCGGCGTTGGCCAGGATATCGGGGATGATCAGTACCCCCTGGTCGGCCAGGATCTCGTCTGCTTCCGGTGTGGTCGGTCCGTTCGCCGCCTCGGCCAGGATGCGCGTCTTGATGCGGGGAGCGTTCTCAGCGGTGATCTGTGCCTCCAGGGCGGCCGGGATCAGGATGTCGCAGGGAATCTCCAGCACGTCGGTGCTGGAGACCTTATCCCCTTCCGGGAAGGCGATCACCGTCCCCTGCTCCTGTTTACATTGCAAGAGTGCCTTCATGTCCAGGCCGTTTTTGTTATAAATACCGCCTTGCGAATCGCTCACCGCGATCACACGACAGCCGAGTTCGGCCAGGAGGCGGGCCGCTGTTGCCCCGGCATTCCCGAATCCCTGGACCGACACCGTGGCCCCTTCTAAGGGGATGCCCAGGTGTTGTGCGGCCTGGCAGACTGTATACATGCATCCACGACCCGTGGCTTCGTTCCGGCCTAACGATCCCCCGATGCTCAAGGGTTTGCCGGTAACCACACCCGGTACCGAGTACCCCTTGTGCATGCTATAGGTATCCATGATCCAGCCCATGACCCGGGCATCGGTATAGACATCTGGTGCCGGAATATCGCTATCCGGACCGATCAGGATGGAAATCTCCGTGGTATAGCGGCGGGTGAGTCGCTCCAGCTCCTTCTCCGACATCTCCTTGGGATTGCACTTCACCCCCCCTTTGGCTCCCCCATAAGGGATGTTCACCACCGCGCACTTCCAGGTCATCCACATGGCCAGCGCCCGCACCTCTTCCAGGGTCACCTGGGGATGATAGCGGATGCCACCCTTGGCCGGTCCGCGGGCCAGGTTATGCTGCACCCGGTACCCGGTAAAGATCTCCAGCCTGCCGTCATCCATGATCACCGGGAACTGAACCGTGAGCTCCCGGTTGATGCTGCGTAACCACTTGCGCAGTCCTTCGTCCAGATGGAGATGCTCTGCCGCCATGTCAAACTGGCGTTGGGCCATCTGGAAAGGATCGAGTTCTCGTATCTCTACCGTCGATTCAGCCATATCCCTCCTCTCCTCTCTCTACCCCTGCTCCCTG
>RFHZ01000564.1 GCA_003696125.1 Nitrospinota bacterium | reverse complement strand
GATCTTGACCTGTTCGGTATTGTTGATGAAGCTGTTCTGGGTCAGGTGATTGCGCCGCAC
Organism: Nitrospinota bacterium; assembly: GCA_003696125.1. GTDB lineage: Bacteria > Tectomicrobia > Entotheonellia > J063 > J063 > J063. The sequence goes on along the minus strand of RFHZ01000564.1, from coordinate 3,673 downwards.
CGACGGGAGCATGGTGATGCCAATATCGTTGAAGGCAAAGACGTTCCCCTGAAACCGGGTGGTACTCGTTATCTCCCGGGGAGAGTTATCGACAAAGGCGCCGACCCGGTTGTTCAGGAAGAGATTCTCCGCGATCACGGCATCATCCATGTCCTTGAGTCCCACCCCATAGCCGCTCGAGCCGCGATTGGCGGTGATGATATTCTGACGGAGGTGTAGCCGTCGACTGTACATGAGGAAGGCCCCGACCGAATTGGCGAGGAGCCGGTTTCCTGCGATCAGCGCATCGTCGCAGTACATGAAATGCAGCCCGTAGCGTCCCTCGCTCACCACGTTATTCCGTACCGTGAGATTGTTGGAGTACCACAATACCACATCCCGCCCCTTTTCCACCACATTCCCCTCGATCACCACCCCCTGGCTGTACCAGACCCGGATCGCGTCTCCACGCCGGGGAAGAGGGAGCGCTTTACTCTGGATCACATTATGGCGGATACGGCTATGATGGGCCTTACGGAGGTAAATACCGAATAAGGTCTCTTCCAGCCGGTTGTTTTCGATAACGGCTGCCGGCGCCTCCACCGCAATGCCAGCATTCTCCTGATCGAGCGATTTCCCGCTGTTCCTGATGACAAAGCCTTTCACCACAATCCCTGGAGCCGCCAGCGTCACCACGGTGCCCCGGCCATTGCCCTCGATGCGTGGCCAGTCGTACCCGAGCAGGGTGATCTGTTTGGTGATGACCAGCGGGCCGGCATAGACACCGCCATGGACGGCAATGGTGTCTCCTGCACGTGCTGCGTTCAGGGCCTGCGAGAGGGAGGTGTAGGGGCCGTGCGGAGAGACGATCACCGTCTGGGGGGCGGCCAATCCTCTGCCCTGGACCGCGAGACTTCCGGCCAGCAGGATCATCAAAAACCCGGTGATCAGTGTGCGTCCCCGTTTCATCACTCTTCCCCGCGTCCTGGAGAACGGTGGGTGGCCTCGACCAGGGGCTTATAAGCCCGCCGATGGCAGTACAGGCCGACCAGGATCAACAGCGAAGCCAATCCCGCCAGATAGAAGCCGGTATCCACGGTGGCGATGGTCCGAAACTGGGCCACTACTCCTTCCCCCAGCAGCGGGGGGACAAAGGGTTTGATTGCGCTGCTGAGCGGGGCTCTGGGATCCAGATTTTGCCCGAAATCGCGCAACCAGTACGCCAGGTCACCGAGAAAGAGGGCCGGAAAGAGCACCGCCGGTAACGAGAGTAAGGCCGCCCACCGGTTATGGATATAGATGGCGGCGATGACGAGCAGGGTGATGATGACAATGGCCGCGATACTGAGGGATCGCTCCAGTTGGGCGGCCTCTTCCAGGGGACGCATCCCGATGTAGTGGTTGAGAAGATCGATCTCCCGGACGTCTCCGGTGAGGCGATTAAGATACACCTGTACCTGTAACCCTCCTGGATACTGGGGCGCCAGCAGGGTCATCCGCCAGTAGGGCAGAAAGATCGAGACCAGGAGACAGAGCGCAGCCAGGCCCAGGAAGAGCGTGGGCAGGAGATAGCGCAGGCGATGTTGGGCGATGAGCTCTGCCGGAGTCCGCGGCCCGATAAACTTTTCCATGGTTTCGGTCATGACCAACCTCCTGTGTTCCTGCTCCTCTGGAGGGCAGGGCATCCCTCCCCCCAGAGGAGACCGCTATGCGCTATTGGGTTACCGAAGCCGTCTTTCCTTCCGGTTTCACCAGGAAGTAGCCGGCCATCTCGAGATGCAACGCCGAGCAGAACTCGGTGCAGTAGTAGGAGAAGACCCCATCCTGATCCGCATCGAATTCGAAGGTGATCGACTCACCCGGTTCGATACTCAGGTTGATGTTGTATCCGGGCAGCGCAAAGCCATGCGTGGCATCTTTAGCCCGTTCGATGTTGGTGATGTGCCAGATGACATGGTCCCCTTTCTGTACCTCGACCCGCTCAGGGTTGTAGTGGCTGCGGATCGCGGTCATCCAGATCTCCACCGTATTGCCCCGGCGTTCGATCCGCTCTTTACCAGGGAGTACCGCGTTGGGGTCCTTGCTCTGCGTATGCGGATTCCACCCGATCTCCGGGTACACGTCCCACGCCTTCAGCTTATCGGCTTTGATGATCTGGCCGTAGTGCGGTTCCCCGATCCCGATCGGCATATCGTAGAGGAGCTGGAGTTTGGCGCCTGGTTGAGAGATGTCGATCAACTGGAGGTTTTGCGGCAGGAGCGGTCCTACACTCAGGAAACGATCCACCGACCATTTGTTGAGCGAGACCATGTACGTGCCATCCGGGCTGACCGTATCGCCCTCGGCCGTGGCAATATGTCCCACATTGTAGTGGATGGAGATTTTCCCGACCAGGGTCCAGGCCGGATCGCTATGCAGCTTCTGGTACGGTCCCCCCAGCGACCAGCGGGCCACGGTACTCTCCAAAAAGAGGCTGGTATAGGCGTACCCCTGGTTGTCAAACTGGGTGTGTAGTGGTCCCAGGCCAACTTCGACCTGCGCTTCCATGACCGCATCAAAATTGAGGATAGGGACGCCATATTGATCTCTTTCCGTTGGGCCTTTGGCGATCGCCTGCTGGATCTTCTGGAAGTTGTACACGGTGACGTGGGGATCCAGCTTGCCGGAGACGACCAGGTAGTCGCCACCCGGTGCCACATCCACACCGTGTGGACTCTTCGGCTCAGGCGTGAAGTAGAGGAGGCCTTCGGCGATCGACGTTTCCAGGGGGATCACTTGAAAGCCGTTGATGGTGTTGACTTTTCCTGCCTGGACCACCTGCACCGCTTTCTTCAGGTTAATGATGTGCAGGTAGTCCATATCCCGCTGCGAGGCGCCGGCTTCAAAGGGGGGATTCCCCTTCTCGATCCCCCCGGTACTCAGCTCGGTGTTGAAGGAGTTGCAGAAGACCCAACCTGCACTCACCTTCTTGCCGGCATCACAGAGGTCCTGCCAGTACGGGGGGAGTTCCATGGCAAACGACTCTTCCGGAACGATGCGACCCTTTTGGCGATCGAACTTCCAGAAGGTGACCATGCCGCGATAGGCCTGGACGTAATCGCTGAGGGACGCGTACTTCCAGCCCAAAGGAGCGGCGTACTGTCCCCCTTCGATGACCCACTCCGTATTGGGCGTGACCATGGTCCCCCCATGGTCGTTGAGGGCGATCGGGTTTTTGACGATCTGCTTGGTTTCAAAATCGCGGAGATCGATCACCGCCACCCGGGCGTTGGCCTTGTCGTTGATGAAGAGAAACTGGCCATCATAGTCTCCCTGCGTTTCACTGAGTGCCGGGTGATGGGTATCGGCCCAGGTTATCGCCTTTCCATTCACCTTTCCTTCGGCCAACACGGCCATGGTTTCCTGGGCGCCATAGCCCCAGCCCTGCCATGGTTCGGGGGTAAAGACCCCGATGACCTTGAGCAGACGCATGGAGGGGAGGCCGATGGCCAGGACCTGGCCCGAATGGCCGCCGGAGGCAAAGAGGACGTAATCATCGTATTTCCCTGAGGGGATATACGTTTTGAGAGCAGCCACGACATCGTCAGGGGTAAGTCCCCGTTCCTGGGCCACCTGTGCCGCCACACCGCTCAGTCCCGGCACGCCGGCTGCCACCACGTCCGGGAGGGTCAGGAGACGGGCCGGTCCTGGCCAG
>RFHZ01000563.1 GCA_003696125.1 Nitrospinota bacterium | reverse complement strand
GGCTGTGAAAGCTTACCTGGCTCAACATCCAGCAGCTCGAGTCTTCCTGTTCTTCACAGGGGACCCGATCCCTGAGAGTATGGAGGTGGCACTTGCCTTTCCACGCGCATCGTGCCGGTTCCCTCTGATCGACAGGAGATGCAGACACGTCTGCAGGCGGTGCTGGACCGTGAATCCCCGGGTTATGCCGTGGCCCGTCATCGCTATATCAAGCATGCGGCTTTTACCCTGCTCAACCGGATCCTGGCGTTGCGTCTGGCCGAAGCGCACAGACTTATAAAAGGGCATCTATTGATGTCTCTCTACACATCAGGTGGCCGCTTGTATCACTATTGACCGCTTGGTAAGATACATCGAGAACGGACTTCGAGATCATTGGGGAGATTACGCAAATTGAAACGATCGCCCGTGGGAGAGGCATCCGTGAACGTGCACGGTTACAAAAGCAATATGGCCAAGGCAGATGGCGCAAGCTGAAGGGAGTAGCCCTTCCTTGTTGGCTGCCTCACGGATGTAATAAAAATAGGGCAAAGAGGCGAAGAGAGAACACAGGATGGATATGGAAGTTAAAGACATCGTGAATAAATTTAAAGAATATATACTGGGAAGCGAAATCAAAGATAAAATCGCCAAAATCATTCTTTTTGGTAGCCACGCTAAAGGAACCGCTACCATCGACTCCGATATAGATATTCTGGTATTTACTATCGATGGAGAAGACGTTGAAAAATCACTTATGGATAGCGTTTACGATTACATGCTTGCACATGATGTCCCTATTGAAGTTATCACGGCAAGCATCGATGATCTGTTTCTATCGCAGGACTTTTTCGTATATAACGTAACTCACCATGGTGTGGAGATTTATTCCATGGAAAAAGACGATATGAAAAAGATAATGGTGAGGGATTTGGTACAACTGGCCGAAGAGTATCGAGAATCGGCAAGGGATGTTTTACAGATGAACCGGATCCGGCTGGCAATCGATGCCGCCTATAATGCCGCAGAGCTGGCCACCAAGGCCCTTATCCTTTTAAAGGAAGACGATCTGCCCGGGAGTCACGGTGGGGTAGTCAGTCTCTTTGGACAGCTCTATATCAAGACAAAAGAGCTCGACTTTGAGCTCGGGCGCAATTTACACCTGGCTCTGAAACTCAGAAATGAAGCCAGATACAAACCGCATGCCATCTTGAGCAGGGCTGAGGCAGAGCATATCCTGGAATTGGCGGCAGACTTAATAAGCATAGCTTTGGAAAGAAATAAAGCCTGATAGGAAAAAGCCTTACCGGTAGGCTTCTTCTGGCAGCGATAGCCGACCCTCATCATTGCTCCATGAGCACGATACCCTCTACCGTAGTCAGCGGTACGACGGTTACATTTACCGGGGTGACCGTTACCGTAGCCACCGTCAGCGTTACCTCAAATGGAGTCAAGGGTGAGGTGGCCATGTCTGCCGTTGCCCGCAGGATAAAGGTTCCATCCCCCTCCGTGGTCGTTCTTCCCACCTCTACGCCACTCGTTACCTGGGTGGCAACAACCTCCACTCCCCCTAAGGGCACACCGTTCATATCGACGACACTCCCGCTCATGGTACCGGTCCGCGCCGTGTCGATCGACTGCAGGCCCCCCAGATCTGCCTGGTTTTCTCCTGCCCCACTGGCCTCATTCACCGTATCCTCTACCGGGGTCCCATCCAGATCCCCGGTCAGATCCCCATCGTTGAACAGGTTGCTGAGAAGCACATCCTCATAGCCCTGGTCAGAAGGCGCACCACCCCTCGCTTCACCCAGCATGGCATTAAAGAGTGTGGTGGCGTCTAAGACCAGGGAAGCCAGCTCCTTATTGTCGAGTTCCCCGTCTGTGGGATCTACATCAAAGAAATTGTCGAGTACCCCGTCATTATCTATATCCCGCTCCGCCACATCGAGTTTCCCATCCCCATCGATATCCTCCTCCACATCGAGTCTGCCGTCCCCATCGATATCCTCGGCCACATCGAGTCTGCCGTCCCCATCCACATCCTGCTCGGCCACATCCTGGATTCCGTCTCCATCCTTATCCTCTGGGGCGTTAATATTTAAATCGGCAATAGACTGCAGCAGGGTGACCTTGCTGGCAACCGGATTCCCTCCGGTCTGGAGAACTCCCTGGACGACATCACGGATCACCGTTGTGGCCGGTGTCACATCCTGTTCCCGGAGTCGTTCCCCGGCCAGAACCCCTTCTGTACTCACGAAGGTGGAGACGATGAGGTTATCCAGAAAGCCCAACTGCCCATCCCCATCGATATCCTCGTCTATGAGATCCAGCTTGCCATCGCCATCGATGTCTTCACCCGGGTCAAGCGCCCTGTCACCATCCAGATCCTCGTTCACATCCAGGTTACCGTCCCCATCCACATCTTCAGCCGGACGGCACCGGACAAATCCCTGCTGGTCAGGGGGAATCGGTAAGAAATAGCTTCCAACATTGTTGGCGGTATCCTGAATGGGGAGTCCCTGGTCGTCCAGGACCAGGTTGCCGTTGAGATCCACAAACTGGCAGAGGGCGAAGGCGAGGGGAGAGGTCTGCGTCCCGTCATCCGCTCCTCCTTCCACACCACCACCGTCACCGCCACCGCCACCACCGCCACCATCACCGTTGCCATCACCGGTATCTACCGGTCCTGGGGTAATCCGCCAGGTAAAAGATGCACTCACATCTGTTGTGCCATCAGAGACCGTGACGGTCACATCATTTGCCCCCAAGGGGGCATCAAAGGCGATCGAGGTCCCGATCTCCCCGGTAGAGGTATTCATATTGAGTGCTGGAGGAAGGTTGGTGGCACTAAAGGTCAAAGTGTCCCCTATATCTGGATCGCTGGCCTGGATAGACAACGCCACGCTATCCCCGACCG
>RFHZ01000562.1 GCA_003696125.1 Nitrospinota bacterium | reverse complement strand
GGACCCGGAGGGGGAGGAGGGGATCCTGGTTTACGGGGGGAATTGGGGTCTGCGGTTTCGGGTAGGGGAGGAATGGGCCTGTGAGCCGGTACTCTGGGTAAGACTGGAGGAAGCCCCAGAGACTTTTGAGCCGACGGTACTGGTGCAGTTGGGGGTGGAGACCGCTTAAAAAATTTTGAGCTTGACTTTCGCTTTTTTTTCGCCTATACTGAAAGACGGAAGTAGACAGGGAAAAAAGAGGGAGCAGAGACGATGTATCTAACCAAACGGCAGCGCGAAATCTATCAGTTTATCTGTGATTTCGTCTCCCAGCACGGGTACGCCCCCTCCTATGAAGAGATCCGGCGGCACTTCCGCCTCTCCTCCCTGGCCACCGTGCACAAGCACATCACCAACCTGGAAAAGAAAGGGGTCATCACCAAGGGATGGAACCAGGGACGCTCCCTGGAGATCGTGGACACCCCTTCCCCTCCCCCGGTCATCGAGATCCCCCTGGTGGGAACGGTAGCAGCGGGGCAGCCTATCCAGGCGGTGGAGGAGCAGGAGACCCTGGCCGTGCCGGCAGACATGGTGCGGCGGGGTCGTACCTATGCCTTACGTGTGCGGGGTAACTCCATGATCGATGAGCATATCCTGGATGGGGATTACGTCATCGTGGAGGAACGGCAGACGGCGTACAACGGGGAGATCGTCATCGCCCTGCTCAACCGGGAGGAGGCGACCATCAAGAAGTTCTACCAGGAAAAAGGGGGGATTCGTCTGCAGCCGGCCAATCCTGCCCTGGAGCCGATTATCATCCGGGAGGGAGAGTTTGCCATCCAGGGGGTGGTGATCGGTCTCATCCGGAAGTTTCGTTAATTTTTTTTCTTTTCCTGTTTCGCTTTTTCTTCGCCTTAGAGAGGAGGATAGACATGGGAGCCATACTCGATGTACAGGACAAAAGCAAAGCCGTGGATCAGGCCATTGCCCAGATCACCAAGCTCTTCGGCAAAGGCTCGATCATGCGCCTGGGAGAGGAAGAGGTGCTGGATGTCCAGGTGATCTCCACCGGCTCCCTCTCCCTGGATGCCGCCTTGGGTGTAGGAGGGTTTCCCCGCGGAAGGATCATCGAGATCTTCGGCCAGGAGGCCTCTGGCAAGACGACCCTCGCCCTGCACGCCATTGCCGAGGCACAACGCCAGGGAGGGATTGCCGCCTTTATCGATGCCGAGCATGCGCTTGACCCGGTCTATGCCCGCAAGCTCGGGGTGAATACCGATGAGCTTCTGATCGCGCAACCCGATACCGGAGAGCAGGCCCTGGAGATCGTCGATATCCTGGTGCGTAGTGGAGCACTCGATATCATCGTGATCGACTCGGTAGCTGCCCTGGTACCCAAGGCAGAGCTGGAAGGGGAGATGGGAGACGCGCAGATGGGATTGCAGGCTCGCCTCATGT
>RFHZ01000561.1 GCA_003696125.1 Nitrospinota bacterium | reverse complement strand
AGCCGGAACCCCTTTGCGCCAGGCCAGCTCCTCCCGTGCAGATTGGTTGATGACCGCATGCTGTAAATAGTTTCCTCCACCTCTCGGAGGAAAGGCCATCTCCAGGTAGTCATCGACTCCCGTGATGAGGAAACGGGATCGTTCCCAGTAGAAATCGTGGTGATGGGCGATCGCCGGCATCTCCGTCTCCGCCAGGTACTCGGTCAGGGCAGCCCCGAGCGGGATGTGCATCGGGATAGAGAGGGCATTCTCCAGGATCAGGAGGCTGATATCGAACCGGCGGACAAACTCGTACAGGGTGGATTTCAGATAGCCGGCCAGCTCATGAATCCGCCGGCTGACCAGGGGAGGACGGGCGGTTTTTCCCCAGATGCGTTCGCTGATCCACTGGTTCTCCGGGTGACCGAAAAATGCTTCGGGGATACAGAAGCTGACCGCGGGATCACGATCCAGGCGGCCCGCGTACCAGAAGATGGCATGCTGCTCCTCCTGGAGGACGGTCGCCCATTTCTCGCTTTCCAGGGAAACACCATCGGTCCCGGCAAAGCGGGTAGACACAAATCCAATTCTCTCTGGCATAATGCTCACCTTTCGTATAATATGAGTAGGTGCTTCGGATTACATGACTAATACCTTAGGCCAGGATTCGCCATTTCGCAAGTGGAATTTCCTGTCCCTGGAATGCTTCCGGGGCACGCAATAGAGAAGGCGGTTGCTGAATCGGCTGGACAAGAATACTGGTCCGCCAGTTAAGTGAGGATGAACGGTGAAGTTTTTTAAGCCCTCCCGTCATATCGTCTGGAGTACCGACACGTTGGATCTGGGTGATCCGTTCCAGCGTCGCTGGTATATGCGGCAGGTGCTTCTCTACGGGCGAACAGAGGATATACGGAGACTGGATCTGGACGAACTGGCACGACATCTCAGCGACCTGAACCTCCCCTCACATGTGGAGAGTCTCTGGCGGGTGTTTCTGGAAAGGAAGGGCTATGCTCCGCGGTAAAGGGGTCCTGACACCCATTCAGCAGGCGGCACTGACCCTTTTTGCCACTCTACCTGATCAGGAGCGTTTCTACCTGACCGGCGGGACGGCATTGGCCGAGTTCTTCTTGGGACATCGACTCTCCTTTGACCTGGACCTGTTTACTACCGAAGAGGTGCTGATTGTCCCCTTCTCCCGCTCCCTGGAGAAGGCCTATTTGGACCGGGGATGGGAGGTGGATGTGATCCGCCGCTTTACCAGCTATGTGGAGATCCTGTTGCGGACAGAAGAGGACGAGCTGCGGCTTGATCTGGCACTGGACTCCCCTTTCCGGTTCACCTCACCTCTCCACTCGGAGTACGGCGTTTGGGTGAACGACTACGACGACTTGCAAGCAGAGAAAGTGCTGGCCTATTATGGACGAGCCGAACCACGGGATGCGGTGGATCTGTACTTCTTGTTGCAGGAAGAAACTCCTGAGCACCTGATGGCCCTTGCTGCTCAGAAAGACTCCGGCTTTGACCGGTATTGGTTCGCCGTGACCCTAAACCGGGCCCAGCAATTTCCTGACGACCTGAAGCGCTGGCCTGTCAAAATGCTAAAGTCTTTTGAACCAGATCGTCTCAAGGCGATGTTCCAAAACCTGGCCTTGCAGATCATGGAAGAAATAGCAGGAGGGCAGAGCCATGCCTGATTTTCACCTCAGGCATTCCAAACAACAAGAACTTATCCCGGTGCTCAGCGTTCTCTGCACCAGGATTCAAGTGTAACATGGT
>RFHZ01000560.1 GCA_003696125.1 Nitrospinota bacterium | reverse complement strand
CCAGGACACAGAGACGGCAGCGGTAGACCTCTTCTTCCTGGGCTGGTCTCCGGATGGGAAAACCTATGCGGTGCAGAAGCATTTTCCCGAGCGGGATGAACTCTGGTTGGAGCGATTTTTGCTGGACCGGCGGGTACAGATCGCCGAAGGGGAGTGGGGAGTCGCCTCGCTGGCCGGTTTACCTGCTCCTGCCGTTGATTTCCACTGGTCGGTCGGTACCGGGTACTACCTCCTGGCCATTCCGATGGGAGAGGGCAAAGCGCTCTATCTGGGCCAGGGAGACACCATACTCGGTCTGGTGCTTCGCCTGCAGGAGAAAAGCACGGCCATCTCCTGGACCCCCCACCGCCCCCAGTTTCTCTATGTGCAGGGAGGGAAGCTGTTCTGGCAGGACTTGATAGCAGATGGGAGCCAGGGGAAACCCCTCCCTCTCACCTGGGAACCGGTACAGCTCTTGCCCCAATCGTTTGACCAGATCGCCTGTCCGACCTGGTCTCCCACCGGGAACGCCATCGCCCTGGCAGCCAAACGGGAGAAGGGATTCGATATCTACCTCTATACCCCTCGTAACGGCAAAGAGGCGGTCGTCTCGCGTCTTACTCACCTCTCCCCCCCCTCTCCTCCCTGTCCGGTCTGGTCTCCGGATGGGAAAAGACTGGCCTTCTACGCCCCTTCCCGGGACAGGTGGAGGTTGTATCTCCTGTCAGCAGACCGTCCAGCATCGATCCAGATGGTGAGCGATCGGGTTGTCTTCTCTCCGCAGGGACCGCTCTGGGTAGGGGATGATCGTCTCCTGTACGTCGGAGAAGGGGGGGAAGGCAGGCGGGCCATCTATCAACTCGATCTCCCCACCTCCCCAGGGGAGAAGGCAGGAGTATCCCTTCTCCTGCAGCCGCAGGCTCCCCTCTCCCCCCTGCTCTATTGGTCACCGGCCAATCGAATGCTTGCCTACCAGATCCATACCCCGCAGGGAATGCGCATCCGCTTTCTTTCGTTGCCAGAGAAGGGATCCCCTCCGCTGGCAGAGCCAGAGAGGGCCGAAGCCCTCAAGCGGTGAAATTTCTCCCTTACTGCTGCCAGTGCGGAAAGCCTCCCCGCGTCTTATCGATGGCCATCACATGTTCGGCCACCACCTCTTTGGGACTCCAGCGGATAAAGAAATAGAGGGTCAAGAGGAGAAGGGTAAGATCGTCGAATTGGCCGGCAAAAGGGAGCAGGAAGTCAGGCAACAGATCGACCGGCAGGAGCAGGTAGAGGAAGGCTGCCACCACCATCCCTTTCAGGCGGAGCGGAACACGGGAATCGCAGAACAGGCGCCAGCAGAGTCGCAAGAAGTTGGGCAGGTGGGGGAGCAAGCGGAGCCAGTAGAGGAAATAGCTACCGATACGCCACAGAGATCTCATGATCACCAGGGTCCCCCCCTCATAGGATCAAAGACTCTTTAGATTCCATCCAGAGCCTGTTGCAAATCTGCAATCAGATCTTCGGCATCTTCGATGCCTAAAGAGAGGCGGACCAGTTCATCTGTAATCCCGATACGCCGCCGCTCTTCTGGATCCATCTCATAGTACGACATGAGGGCTGGCTGTTCCACCAGGCTCTCTACTCCCCCTAGACTCGGGGCAATATAGGGAATCTTGAGCCGATCGATAAAGCGGCTCGTCGTCTCTAAATCTCCATCGATTTCAAAGCTGACCACCCCGCCAAATCCCCGCATCTGCCGTGTAGCGATGGCATGATGGGGATGGCTCGGCAGGCCCGGGTAGTATACCGCCTTGACCCGGGGATGCTGGGCCAGGAACTCGGCGATGCGCTGGCCATTCTCGTTCTGCTTGGCCAGGCGCAGGCTAAAGCTCTTTAACCCTCGCAGCAGGAGGTAGGCGCTGTGCGGATCGATGATCCCCCCCAGCATGGCCTGCACGTCCCGTAGCGCACCGATCAGATAGGAAGAACCGGTCACCACACCGGCCAGCAGATCGTTATGCCCGCCGAGATACTTGGTGGCACTGTGCACCACCAGATCCACCCCCCAGCGGAGCGGCTGCTGGTTGTAGGGAGTGGCAAAGGTGCTGTCGATCACGACCTTGACCCGGTGGCGTTTGGCAATGGCCACCACCCGTTCCAGATCCAGGACATGCAGGTAAGGGTTGGTGGGAGACTCGGAGAAGATGAGGCGGGTATTTTCCTGAATCGAGTTTTCCAGCTTTTCGTACCCATCCTGGATATCGATAACAGAGACATCCACCCCCAGCTTGCGCAGCAGTGTGGAGCAGAACTGTCGCGTCCGCCGGTACCCATCGCTGGTCAGGATCAGGTGGCTCTCCCGGGAGAGCATCCCGAAAAAGATGGTGGTGATCGCGGCCATACCGCTGGAAAAGAGGAGGGCATCCTCCGCCCCATCCAGGGCAGCGATCTTCTTCTCTGCCACCCGCTGCGTCGGATTCCCGTACCGGCCGTACTCTTCCCGCTCGATCCGCCCCTCCATGTATTCGATAAGCTCTGCCGTATTCTGAAAAGAATAGGTCGAGGTTTGAAAGATCGGTGTGGTTAACGCGTGTTCCGGTTTCCGACGTTCCTCACCTCCATGAACCGCGCGCGTTGAAAAGCCGAGATACCCATCTGTCATAGAAACCATCCCTCTGTATGGACCTGTTCCCCAGGCTGTTACCAATCAACCTTACTTTTGTCTTCCCGCTCTAAATGTTCCAGGATCGCCCGCTCGACCTGGTTATAGTCTGCCGGGAGTTGTAGGGGAGGATTGGCAAAACGTGACGTGACCTCGGGAAGTTTTTGTTCATGGTATGCCACTTTAAAATTGGTAAATTTTAACCCGTGTGCCGTCGAAATCACCACCACCCGATGCTGGGGACGAATGATTCCCCGCTCCACCAGCTTGAAGAGTACCGCCAGGGCGACTCCGGTATGGGGACAGGTATACATCCCGGTCAGATCTGCCTGGGCCGAGGCGTTGGCCAGCTCATCCTCATTGGCCTGCTCCACGATGCCGTCAAACCGCTTGAGAATGGCGATAGCCCGGTGAATGCTGACCGGGTTGCCGATCTGGATGGCACTGGCCAGGGTCGGCTGCGCGACGATCGGCTTGTACTCCTTGAATCCGGTGAGATAGCTCCGGTAGAGGGGATTCGCCCGCTCAGACTGGGCACAGACAATGCGGGGCAGCTTATCGATCAGCCCGAGGTCATACATCATCAAAAACCCTTTGCCCAGAGCGGTCACATTACCCAGATTGCCCCCGGGGATGATGACGAAATCGGGCACCTCCCAGTCGAACTGCTGCACCAGTTCGATACTCACCGTCTTCTGCCCTTCGATGCGGAGCGAGTTCAGGGAATTGGCCAGATAGATGTTGTGCTTGCTGGTAACCTCCTGCACCAGTTGCATGCACCCATCAAAATCGGTGTCGATGGAGAAGACCAGGGCTCCATTGGCAATCGGCTGGATCAACTGGTCGATGGAGACCTTATTGCGGGGGAGGAAGACGACGGCCTGGATCCCGGCCGCCGCACAGTACGCGGCCAGGGCTGCCGAGGTATCACCGGTAGAGGCGCAGGCCACGGCCCTGATCTGCTGGCCATCGGCGATCATCTGCTTGACCACCGACACCAGGACCGTCATTCCCAGATCCTTGAAGGAACCGGTATGGCTGTTTCCACACTGCTTGACCCAGAGATCGGTCACCCCGATCTGCTGACCGAGCCGGTCGGCCCAGAAGAGATTGGTTCCCCCTTCGTACATGGAGACCACGTTGGCATTGTCGATCTGGGGGCAGACCCACTCCTTCTTGCCCCAGACGGCACTCCCGTACGGATAGGTGTTGCGCATGTACCGGTCGTCGAACAGGCGCTTCCACTCTGCGGGGGACTTCTGGCGGAGCTTGTCCATATCGTGCGCCACCTGCAGCAGGTCGCCACAGCGGGGACACCGGTAGATGATGTCGGTAAGGGCATACCGCCCTTCACATCCCTTGATACATTCAAACCAGGCGTTATACTCTTCCATCCCTTTCCCCTATTCTTGGCTCGCTACGCGTCTCCTGGTCAGCAGCCTGCTGCCCTGGCCACCTCTCCTGAGGCCGGCCAGGGAGAACCACGGGCTGGCTGCTAACGGCTCAAGGTTCCCCTCTATCAATCGGCTTCGCGAGGGATCGCCTCCTGCACCATATTCTGCTGCCGTGCCCTTCTTGTACCCTCTCCCCCACGTTGAAAAGCGGGGACCAGTACGATAGGGGCGATGAGGGTGGTGATCAGGGTCATCATGATGGCCACCCCGAACTCGGCACTATTGATCACACTGGCAGAAAGCCCCACTCCGGCCACGATCAAGGCCACTTCTCCCCGGGGGAGCATGCCGATGCCGATCCGGAATCCTCCTACCCGGTTGAACCCGACGGCCAGGGCCGGCAGTCCACAGCCGAAAATCTTGGAAATGACCCCCAGGAAACTGAGCACCAGCCCAAACATGAGGGCACCCTGCATGGCATGGAAGTTGACCAGCATCCCCATGACCGCAAAGAAGACCGGGACCATGAAGGCATAGATCGGGGCGAGCGCCTTTTCCAGGCGATGAGCGATCTCCCGTTCCGACAACCCCAGTCCCATGGCATACGCCCCGATGATCATGGCCAGTCCAAAGAGCTCTGCCGTGGCCGCCGCCACAAAACAGAGAGCCAGGGCCAGCGCCAGCGTCGCCCCCTTGGAGACAAAGGCATTGAGGAAGCGCTCAATATAGCGCGAGAGGAGAATCACGGCTGCCGTCAAACCGATCCAGAACCCGAAGGCCTTGGCCCCGATCATCCCCAGGGCCCCCAGGGAAACCGCCCCCTCGCGGGAGATACTGACCACCATGGCCAGCACCAGGATCCCCAGCACGTCGTCCACCACGGCTGCGGCCAGGATGGAAACCCCTTCCGGCGTATCCAGGCGCCCGATATCGCTCAAGACCCGTGCCGTAATCCCGACCGAGGTGGCGGTCATGATCGCCCCCATGAAGAGTGCTGTGGGGTGCATAAAGGAGGGGGCAAACCCAAACAGCACCGTGGTCCAGGCTCCCAGAACAAAAGGGGTAATCACCCCACCCACGGCAATGACCGTGGCCGGTCCACCGTAGCGGAGAAACTGGCGCAGGTCGGTTTCCAGTCCGGCCATGAAGAGGAGGATGACCGCGGCAATCTGGGCAAAAGCGTACAGCTCGGTAGAGACCGGGATGCCGGTCACCTCTCCACCGGTAGAGGGGAGGACAAAGAGCGGACCCAAACGGGGTATGGTAATATAGCCTCCCAGCGCATACGGACCGATCAGCATGCCCGCAATCAGCTCGCCCAAAACCCCCGGCTGCTTGAGATAGACCTCACAGATCTCTCCCCCTACCTTGGCCGCAATCAGGATGACCCCGATCTGGAGGACCAGACGAGCAATGACAAGGAGAATATCCTCCCCTTCCCCGCCTCCTCCTGCCGAAGCAAAACTCGGTACCGCCGTAGCCACTACTATACCACTGCTGAGCAAAAATGTCCAGATCTGTTTCATGGTGTGTCTTTCCTCCCGTTTACCTGTGTAAGCGTTACACCCCGATAGTAGAACTGGAGGATCTCCGGATAGGTAAATCCCAGTTCCGCCATCTCCTTTGCTCCCCATTGGGAAAGTCCCACTCCATGGCCCCAACCTCGTCCCTGAAAATGGATCTTCCCTCCCTTCTTCTGGGTCCAAAAGAGGGTGCTCAGGAGCGTATTTATCCCGATGATCTTGCGGAAAGTCGTCCCTTTCAGCCACAGCACTCCTCGCTTGTGGTGGACTTTCACCAGCAAGACCCTTCCGGTCGGACTCCGTTGCACCACGGTCACCCCTGTGACCTCATCTAGCGGATATCCGGCGGCCCGGAATCGCCGGCCGATCTCGGTAGTGGAGAGGGTCAACTCCCAGGTGGCGTAAGGAGAATCTGCACCGTAGAAGGAGCGGACACTCTGGAGGTAGGGGTAGGAGATCGACCAGACATAACGGCTATCCTCGGTATAGCCACCGGCATCGGCATGGTAATAGGCGGCGATCGGTTTTCCCTTGTATACCAGGATCTCACCTGCGGTCTCGTCTACCGCCCTGTTGGTACGCGGATCCTCTCCCGTATACCCTCGATAAAGCTGATCCCAAACATCGGCACGCACATCATATTCCCGCCCCGCAGAGCCCATTTTCCGGTACAGGGCATAGGTCCTGGCCGCAACGGCCTGGGCCTTGAGAACCTCCATCTTCCAGTCAGGGTCGATCTCCTGGGGCAACACCCCGTAGAGGTAGTAACGGAGCGGTACCACGTTGATGACCTGCAACCTCCCTGGACCGGTCTGCCGCACCTCCAGCTCTCCTCGATACTGGTAAGACCCGATTCCAAAACGGTTCTCCGGCTGGGACGACCGGAAGAGGAGTCGCTGCACCGGATAGAAAACTTTAGCAATGATCATACCCTTTTTCTCTGCCCTGATGGTGACCTGGCGGGAGAGGTGGAGCAAAGGAGAGGAAGGGGAGAGGATCTGATAGCTCCGTGTGCCGACAATGGTGACCTGTTCCACCCCTTCCTGTAACAAGACCCGTATCTCTTCCCTGTCTCCTTGAGCCAGGGTGAGGGAGCAGCTCCCCCACCCCCAGAAGATCACCAGGAGAAGCAGCAGCTTTGAGGGAAAGCTCTCTCTACAAGAACGAATCATCCCTCTGACCAGAACAGAAAAACCTCAAGTAGGCAACCCAGAGTGCCGATACCTTTATACTAGAATGCTTCATTATACCCGATTTCCCTGGGGGTGCAAGGCATTCTTTCCGTGCCCTCTGGGCTTTCTTTTTTTATCGGTCAGAGACAGGAAAACTTGAGTAGATCTTTTGAGAGACACCCGATTCCCCTTGACATGGTCTCAACTTTCCGGAACAATAGCTCCCCATACCGGAAACGGGATACGATAGAGGCACGACCCCTCTCCCCCGGCCAGTGTATCCCTT
>RFHZ01000559.1 GCA_003696125.1 Nitrospinota bacterium | reverse complement strand
TTCGGCTTGCGAGCCTCGTCCCATCTCCCCGGCAGGATGTGTTCTGACAGTATCCTGAGGGCATGCAGCTTGTTCTCCTCGTCTTCGATAAGCTTTCCCCGGCCAAAGAGGACCACGGATCGGTAGTTCATGGAGTGGTGAAAGATGGAGCGGGCAAGAACCAGTCCATCCAGAAGAGTGATGGCAACACAGATTTCGTGACCGGCCTGGATATGCTTCAGCAACCGGCTTGCCCTGGCCCCGTGGAAGATGAGGCGATCATCCCAGCGGGCATGAATGGTCGGGATGACAAAGGGTTGCCCATCCTGGCAAAATCCTACATGGCAGATGAGGGCGGCATCGATGATCTGGTAGATGTCACTCTTCGCATAGGAGCCGCGTTGGGGAACGCGTCGAATCCGGTTTCGTTCCGTCTTTTCGAATGTAGACATGCCTCTATCCTCCAGGTCTTCCGGTTTTTCTGGGGTGCCCAAGGAGATGGATCACTCGTCCGTAGCATGGCGGGCAGGCGATCTCCCTCAGCACTCGCTTTGCCGCTGGCGTATCGTGCCGTGCCCTCCAGCAACCACTTATTGTATCATCGCGAGCAGGGCAAAGCAATTTTCGAGAGGTTAGAGGAGCACAGGGCGGGAAGCAGAGAGGAGGAGATGATAAGGTTAGCAAGCAGGCTGATCAGGGTAATGACATAGCCATGGAGATCGACGAGCATTACCAGGGTAGTGAGCACGGCCGGTCCCACGATGAGGGGTGTTCCGATCGGTACCACCCCCATGGTGGGACTCGGCCGGCGTCGCGCTTTCTCTGATTGCAGAAGGTCGAGCATGGCAAAGGTCAAAAGGATCAAACCACCGCCGATCTGGAAATCGGCCACGGTTACACCCAGTAAGCGAAACACACCTTGCCCGACCAGCACAAAGCCGATCCCGATCCCTGACGCGGTAAGCAGGGCCTGCCAGATGATCCGGTGTTTCCGGGTCACCGGAAGCCCTTCGGTCAGGGCAAGGTAAAGCGGAAGAACTCCTATGACATCCATGGCCACAAAGAGGGGAACAAAGGTGGCCAGAAAATCGTGCCAGCCCGGCAAGGTCATTCTTTATGCCCTCAACGAGGCTTTGAGCCGATCGATCAAGGATTGCAGTGCCTGGCGACTCTTTTCTGCTGCGTCTGAGGCTTTTTCCTTGAGCGAAGCCCCGTACTCTTCCAGAGCCGCAATGCCTCCCTGGATCGCCTCTTTCAGGTGCTGGGCGGCTTTCCCTCCCTTCTCTTTCACCGCTTCCAGCACCCCCTCTGAGGCCTCTTCGATGACCACCTCTACCGGCCTCTGAGCCCTTTCTGCCGCCTCAAAGGCGCCACGCAAGGCATGGTGTGCGATCTGCTGGACCCCTATGGCCGTAATCTCCATCTCGTTGAGCGCATTCAGCACCTGCATGCGGACGGCACGGCGAATGGCACGCCGGTCATCCCCCTGCTGCATCACCACGATGACCTCTTCTCGCACGCGTCGTACTACCGGTTCGTATTCGTACATATACCTCCCTCCTTTCGCTATGATTATTCTACCCGCAACACCACAAATCGACTATACGGGCCTTCCTGCACCAGCAAGAGGACCGTCTTGGACTGGAGCGATTCGGTCAGCGCAGCGAGAAAATCGTCGACCGTGCTGACCGGTTTTCGGTTCACCTCGCGAATCAACATGCCGGGACGCAATCCCGCCATGTAGGCAACCCCTCCCGGTTCCACCTGGGCGATCAGCACCCCCTGTCCTTCTGCATAGCCCAACTGCTGGGCCAGTTCTGGCGTGAGGTTTTGCACGGCAAAGCCCAGGCGTTTCAACAGCTCTATCTGCCCGGCCCCTACCGGTTCTTCGGGGAGCTGGCCGATGGTGACGGTAATTTCCCGCTGCACCCGGTTCCGCACCAGCAGGATCTTGACCCGGGTCCCGGGAGGCGTCAGGGCCACCAGATTGCGGAACTGTCCCACATCCTTAACCGCCTTCCCATGAAAGGCCAGGATCACATCCCCCGGACGCAGCCCGGCCTTTTCTGCCGGCGACCCACGGGTGACCTCGGTAATGAGGACCCCCTCGGTCGTTTCCAGGCCAAAGGACCGGGCCAGTTCAGGGGTGAGGGCCTGGATGCTTACCCCCAGATAGCCACGCACCACCCTTCCCGTCTGGATCAGTTGCTTTTCGATCACCTTGGCCCTGTTGATCGGGATGGCAAAACCGATCCCCATGTACCCTCCACTCCGGGAGAAGATGGCGGTATTGATCCCGACCGCCTCCCCCCGCAGGTTGATGAGAGGACCTCCAGAGTTGCCAGGATTGATGGCGGCATCGGTCTGGATAAAATCCTCATAGTCGGTGATCCCCACCGTGCTGCGTCCCTTGGCACTGACCACTCCCACCGTGATGGTATGCTTCAGGCCAAAGGGATTGCCGATGGCGATCACCCATTCCCCTACTTCCAGGGCATCCGAATCTCCCAGGGGTAACACCGGGAGATTCTCCCCATCGATCTTGATGACCGCCACATCCGATTTGGGATCGGTCCCCACGATCCGGGCCTGGAACTTCCGGCCATCTGCCAGACCGACCGTGATGCGATCCGCATCCCCCACCACATGGTTGTTGGTCAGGATGTAGCCATCAGGAGAGATGATGAACCCCGAGCCCTGCCCCATCTGCTTGTACTGGCGCCGCCACTCCGGGAAGCGTCGACGGAAGAAGCGCTCAAAGAACTCTTCGCTGAACAGGTCAAAGGGGTTGTTGAACTCAAAAGGCTGGCGTCCTACCGCGACCAGTTTCTCCACCTGGATAAAGACCACGGCAGGGATGGCGCGTTTGGCCACATGGCTAAACGCCCGGGAAAGTCTCTGCAGCACCGCGATCTCTTCTTCAGGACCTGCCGCCTGTACCCATGGCTCCAGGAGCAGCACGGCCAGCAAGAAGCTCCCGATGCATACCACCCAAAACTTCCTGTAAACGCTCCTTTTCACTCAGATCCCCTCCTTTCTCTCTCTGGACAAAAACCGGGTCAGAGCGGTGAGACTCTGACCCGGTTGAAAAGCGCTAACCGACGGTAACTTCGATTTTGCGCGGTTTGACCTCTTCCGCTTTGGGGAGGCGCAGGGTCAACACGCCCAGCTTGAACTCTGCCGTGATCCTGGCCTGATCGATCTTATCGCTCAGCTCAAACTGGCGGAAAAAGGGGACGAGTTCAAACTCCCGGTACACCAGATCCCCGGGAGTAACAGATTTGGGCACTCCTCGAATGGTGAGGATGTTGTTATCGACCCGCACGTCCAGGGACTCGCGGGAGACACCCGGCAGATCGGCCATCACTACCAGTCCTTCCTCGGTCTCGTAGATATCGACGGGAGGGGCAACATGCCGCTCTTGCGTTCGGGTCTCCTCGGCCCCAGCCGGTTTCTGCTGACCTGGGGATGTGGCAACGGTCTTCTCAGCCATGATTCCTTCCCTCCTTTACTGTTCATCACAACGCTTTAGTCAACATGCACCGTGATCTGTTTCGGTTTGGCCCGTTCCGCCTTGGGCAGGGTCACGATCAGCATGCCGTTTTTGTAATCCGCCTTGACCTGGCCTTCATCGACCTCCACAGGCAACTGCACATGCCGGACAAACTTTCCGGCTGCACGTTCATTGCGATGAAAAGCCTCGGGTTTGACCTCTTCCGGCACGCCTCGCTTCTCTCCGGCAATGGTCAAGACGTTACGGACAACACTCAGGTCAAAAGAGGCAGGATCGACCCCAGGGGCAAGCGCCTCGACGTACACCGCATCTCTGTCCTCGTACAGATTGATCAACGGGTATCGTCGGGCCGCCCTTCCCGGCAAAAACGCAAGCGGAGAAAAGGGTTGTGTCCGCATCCCAAACTCTTCAAAGGCGCGGTCAATCTCTCGACGGAGTTCCTCCATCTGGCGTAACGGATCCCACTGCATGAACCATCCCTCCTTTCCTCATCATTGGGGATTAAAAGCGCAGAAATGCTCCTATACCACCGGCTTTCTGCAGATTCTGGGCGGCGATGCCGTGCACTTCCTCGACTCTTCCTCCCTGCTCGAGCACACGGGCAACCATCCGCTCGACGAGATCCTCCACCACCTCCAGTTGCTGTCCACAGTAAGGGCACGCCTCTTCTCCCTGCGGGAGAAGGGCGGTGCAATGGGTGCACACCGCTCCGCGCAGTGCCAGGTCGTGTGCATAGACCAACTGCCAGATCCGGCCTTCCTGGAGGGCCTGCAGGGTCGGTACCACCCCCTGCGTGGCCCGATCCTGTTTGGCCGCTGCGGTAAGGAGTTCCTCTACCAGCGTGATCTCAGCAGAGCGCTCCACCGCCTGTTCGACTTTCAATGCTTCTGCCAGTACCTCTTGCGGTGTGGCCTCCACCGGTAAGGAGAGGGTACCGGCCACGCGGGAACGGAGTCGCTTGGGAAGCAGGCGGTACAGCTCGCTCGTGGCCTCGACCGGTCCGGCCAGAATCAGGCGATCAAAGGCATAGCGGTTGGTCAGGCGATCCAACTCCCCGGCAACCTGCTTCAGATGCCAGAGCGCATGCGTTTCAGACTGGCGTTGAATGCGCTTCTGCGACCAGATATGATCGGTCCCAGTGGTCTTGATATGCCGGACACGGGCCGGCGCAAAGGCCTCTCGCTCTTCCCGGATCTCTCCGAGAAAGACGGTAAAGAGCCGGGACCGGGTCTTATCGGTCAGGACCACCCCAAAGCGCTCGTACTCATCCAGCGCTTCCAGCAGGGGACGCAGGTACACCAGAGTATCCCAGCGGGCGAGGTTGCGAAGGGGAATAGAGAGCGCCCGAGCCCAGAAGAAATCCTCAGAGGCATCACAGAAGATGACCAGGCTTGGCGCCTGTGGCTCGTATTCGCTCAAAAATGCCTCTACCCGCCCGGCATCTTCACGAAAAGCCTCCTTCTCCCTCTCCTCGAGTTCCCCCTCGATCGATCGGAGCAACTGCTTGAGGATCGTCTCCATCTGATGGCGAGCGTTGCGCATCTGGGAGCGATCCACGGTAAGATAGAGGCTCAAGACCGGGCTATCCGGTTTGACCTCATAGGCATGCAGTCTTTCCAGATCTTCCCTGGTAATCATACCCATCCCTTCTCCCTTCCTGTTTCACGAAGCCTGGCTCTCCAGAATTTGGGTTTGCACCCTGGTCCGAAGCGATTCTGGAACCTCGACCTCAACAGCGGTGGCAAAGAAGCGGTGGGTCGTTTCTCCGCTACCCACGGCCTCTTCGGAAAGCACCTCCCGCATCTTCTGCTGCAAGAAGGCACGTGCGTACTCGAGGTACCGCTCCACCGTCACCGGATCCAGTCCGGTGACAAGGGCAATGTCAGGGATGGAGAAATCCTCCACATGGTGCAGCATAAACACAATACGCCACACCCGTGGGAGCTGGGCCAGGGTCTGATTGATATAGCGTTGTAACTCTCGATTCTCCGCCACCTGCTCCGGGGTCGGCACCTCTGGTGCCGGCAGGATATCCTCTAACCGGAGCTTTTCATCCGGCTGATAAAACTCGTAGATCTCATCCCCTACTCCTTCCCCGTCTTGCGGGGGAGGACCTTCCAGGGAGAGGGCATCCCCCCGGCTGGCCTTCAGGCGTTTGACTTCCGCCGTTATCTGCTCCAAAGCCAGCTTCAACAGCCAGCGGTCTACGGCCAGCGAGGCCGGACGC
>RFHZ01000558.1 GCA_003696125.1 Nitrospinota bacterium | reverse complement strand
TTCTCCCTGCAGGGAACACTCTCTTCGCCCCAGGTCCATACCTTTACCCTGCATACCGACCGGCTGGAGGGGGAGGAGCTCTGGCAGCGGGTGGCTCCCCTCTGGCTCTCTAATTTCCGGGACTGGACAATAAACGGTACCGTTACCCTTCAGAGTGAGGGACGCATAGCAGAGACTCTGCAGGGGCTTACCTATACCCTGCAGACCGTTGTGGAGGTTCACCAGGGAGGATTCCAGTCTCCTGACGGCACCAAAGCCATGGCCAATCTGGAGACCAGAGTGACCCTGGTGGCTGAGGGCGGTTCCTCGATCCCGGCCGTCACCTTTCGCGTTTCTGGCGCACTCGGCAACTGCGAAGTACTCTGGGGAGAGTTTGGGGAGATGTATGGGAACTTTGCGGGAAAGTTCCTGCAATTCGCGGGAAAGGGAGAATATGAGCCAGGAGCAACCCCTTTCCTCCGGCTGCAGGGGGAGGGAAACTTTACCCCGGCAGACAGGGTGGTGTTTAGCGGGAACCTGACCGCACTGGTGCCCCGGTTGCAGGGAGACCTCTCCCTGCAGGTTGATCTCCCCCTGGATACGTTTTACACCGACTATCTCCTGCAACCCCTCCAGGAGACGTTCCCTTTCTTGCAGAATCTGCGGGTGCAGGGAAAGGGAGGGCTAAACCTGCAGGTGCAGGGGACAGGGGAGCACTTTCGTCTCCGGGGCACCCTGCAGGTGCACGAAGGGAGAATCGATTGGATGACTCATCAGGTAACCATGGCAGGAGTGGAGATGCAACTCCCTTTTACCCTCCGCTACCCTTCTCCGTCAACACCACCTGTTCCCCAGCCTTCAGACTACGGTACCCTGACCATCCAGGCCCTCACCTTCTCCTCTCTGCATTTCTCTGATCTCTCCCTGGCCATAGCGGTGGTAGAGAACAGGCTGAGCCTGCGTGATCCGTTGCGTCTTCCCCTCTGGGGAGGAGAGATCCGCATGACCGGGGTGCAGATTCCGGATGTCTTGCATCCTCAACCACAGCTTCTGGCCAGCCTTACCCTCCAGCAGATCGACCTGGAGCAGTTGACAAGCCTCTACGGTCCGGTTACCATACAAGGGAAACTGGAAGGGGTTCTTTCTCGCCTGCTGTTCCAGGGAGATCGCTGGCAGGCAGAGGGAGAGATCGTGCTCCAGGTGTTTGGGGGAGAGATCAAGCTGCTCGATATTACCGGAGAGAACCTCTTTTCCCCCATCCCGACCCTGCGGTTGACCCTCCTGGGGCGAGGCCTGGATCTGGCGCAACTGACCCCGACCTTTAACCTGGGTCTGATCACCGGTTCTTTAAACATCTATGTGGATGAGCTGGAGATCGTCAGCGGTGAGCCGCAACGCTTTGATGCCGTGATCGAGACGGTACCCCGGCCGGGACAGAAGCAACAGATCAGCATCGATGCCATCGAACAGATCACCACGCTAGAAGGGGGACCCAGTGGATTGCTCGACAGCAGCATTTATCGCTTCTTTCAACATTACAATTACGAGAAGATCGGTATCTGGGCCCGGTTGCGTACCGATACCTTTTTCCTGCGAGGGCTGGTGCATCGCGGGGAACGGGAACTGTTCCTCAAAGGGAGGGGGATTCCGCGGCTGGATATCGTGAACCATGCTCCTCCCCAAGGCATCTCCTTTAAAGAGATGGTGCAGCGGCTGCGGCGAATCGGGGTGGCCATGGGGGCGGAGAAGGGGCCAGAGGTCCAGGAACCATGAGTTCCTGCTTATGTACACCAGGACAATGATTGAGGTATCATAGGGGATTACGGGAGGAGGTTGGTTATGCAGAAGGAGATCATCACAGCAAGGAAAGGGGTCATGAGCAACAACACCGGCACAATTTCCCGCCGCGCTTTCTATGGGGTAACCCTCCTTTCTCTGGCCCTGTTGCTCCCCGTTTTCGGGTGTGTGACCATCAACGTCGTCTTCCCTGCGGCCGAGGTGAGAGAGGCGGCGGAGAAGATCGTAGAGGATGTGCGGGAAAAGAAGCTCCCTAAAGAGCAGGTCCCTCCCCAGAGCTTTCGCTGGCAGAGGCGGATCTTTATCTGGCAGCTTCCCACCGCGTTTGCCGCGGTCAATGTGAACCTGACCACACCGGCCATCCGCAAGCTGGAGAGTTCTTTAAAGAAGCGCTTTCCCCAGTTGAGACCCTACTTTGACCGGGGGGTATTGGGGGAGACCAACAACGGGCTGGTCGAGATCCGTAGCCTGAGCGGGCTCCCCTTACGGGAACAGGGGAAGGTACGGCGGCTGGTGAAGGAGGAGAATAGGGATCGACAGGCCCTCTATGCAGAGCTGGCCAAAGCCAACAACCTGTCACCGGCGACCATCCCCAAGATCCAGGCCATTTTTGCCGAGAGCTGGCAGAAGGCGGCGGAATCGGGTTGGTGGATCCAGACCAGGGATGGGAAATGGATAAAGAAGCCGTAGAGGGATGAGCTGGAATCGGGTGGGGGAGAGGATGCCGGTAGTTCCCAGGATGACCATTCTCCAGTTGAACGGGCGAGGACCCCAGAGCGGGGGATCGCGACAGGCTTTTCTCCTGGCGGCGGCCTTGCGCCAGCGCGGCCATCGTGTCCTCTTTGTCACCGGTCCCCACCCCCAGTGGAAGTCGCTCTGTTGCCAGGCCGATATCGAGTGGTACACGCTCCCCTTGCGGCATCGCTGGGATATGCGCTCCGTCTGGCTCCTCAGACGACTTATCCGGCAGGAGGGGGTCGAGGTGGTACATGTGCACAAGGGGAAGGAGCACACCATCGCCTTCTGGACCTCTTTTTGCACGGAGATGCCGGTTCTGGTCGCCAACCGTGGGGTCAGCTTCCCCACCAACTTCTGGAGTCGGCTCAAGTACCGCTACCGGGTCGATGTCACCGTTGCCGTCTCCGAGGCGGTGCGTCGCCAACTGATCGCCGAGGGGGTCCCCCCGGAGAAGGTGGTCACGGTCTACGGGGGAGTAGACCTGACCCGCTTTCATCCGGCCGTGTCGGGTCACCGCATCCGGCAAGAACTGCGAATTCCGGCTAGGGCCAGGGTGGTGACCAAGGTCGCTCATATCCTCCCCTGGAAAGGGTACGAAACCTTTTTGACCGCTGCAGCGCTCGTGCGGGA
>RFHZ01000557.1 GCA_003696125.1 Nitrospinota bacterium | reverse complement strand
TACCAGGGGCGCAGCGTGCTGCGCCCCTACGCGCAGGCGCTCCCCTGGGGAGGTAGGGACCCAGCGCTGCCGGGCCCACAGGCAGGCGCATCCCCTGGGACATGGCATGCCGTGTCCCTACTTTATCAGGAAGGCGGTAACGTACATGAGGGCAAATCCGCTCACAATCCCCCCCAGGTTGGTCCAGGAGAGGGGTGACTGGCCGAACCGACGGCTGTCACGCGCCACCAGCTTTCCTACCTCCCCTATCACCTGCAGGATGGCTCCCACCCCTACGGCCAGGAACAGGGTAGCCAGCACCGGGTTATAGGCAAAACCCCCGATCCAGGTCCCGAGAATGGCCGGAGCACCGGCCAGCAGGAGGAGCAAGCCGAAGTGCTTTATTCCGGGGTTCTCCTTGACCACCGGGACGGCAATGCCGATCCCCTCGGTCAGGTTGTGCAGCGTAAAGCCGAGGATCAAGAAGGTGCCCAGTGCCGCCTGGCCCAGGGCAAAGGCCGCGCCGATGGCCAGTCCCTCGCCCAGGTTATGGAGCCCGATGCCGAGGGCGATCTGATAGGCAAGACGTAAAGGGGTCCCTCTCTCCCCTCTTCTCCTTCCCCACACCAGCAACACCCCCAGGGAGAGGAGGGCGATGAAGAGGACGAGTGGTCCCCCCTGCCAGAAGGCGGGCAGGGTGTGGGCAAAGGCGAGGGCATCGAGCCAGGTGGCGATGGCCAGATAGCCGAGCAGGCCAGCGGTCAGGGAGAGGAGAAAGCGGGTGGCCTGTTGTGATAATCGTTGCAGGAAGGGATACCAGAGCAGGCCCAAAAAGATGGGCACGATCCCGACATAGAACCCGACCAGGCCGAAGCGGAGGAAGAGGCGCAGGGAGGGATGCGGGGAGGGCACTGCGGCCGGAATCCCGGCGCTAAAGGTGGTACCGAGTCTTGTGATCAGGGTCACCTCATGCGCCTCTTCCGGTACCCAGGGGTAGGGGATGGTCAACACCGTGCGTCCCAGACGGGGAACGGTGGTCCCGGGTTCAGCCTGAAAGGCCCAGTACGCCTCATCCACCGTTACCTGGGCGATGGTTACCGTTTCCGGTCCCTCGTTCACGACCTCCACCCTGATCATCCCGGGTTGGGGCAGGGTGATGCGCGAGATGTTGAGCCGTTCTACCGGCGGACCGGCCAGCTCACCGAGTCCTCCTCCGCTCAGGACCAGGTAGAGGACGACCAGCCCGGCCAGGAGCAGGGGGAGAAGGGCCAGGAGCCAGGCCGGACCGGTGATGCGTTTGGTGGCTAGCGGTTGTGCATTCATGCTCATACCCCTTTCTCTCCTGACACGGTGCTTCCCTGCGTTGCCCGGCGATCCCAGTCTTCATCGACCCCGGCCTGGGCCAGGGCAGCGGCAAAGTGCTGGGGTTCGACCACGTTCAGCTTTCCCATCCATCCCAGCTCGGCGAATTCGCTCTGGTGGGCGTGGAACATGTACTGGCCCGGCCAGCGATAGGTAAACTCGAGTATGCCCCGCTGGGCCTGGCACTGCATGATGGTATCGACCCGGCGCAGGGTCGGCTCCAGCGTGGTGCCATGGTCGTAGTAGTCGAAGAATTCGGCGTGGAGGTGAAAGGAGTTGATCGGATCGAACTCGGTCATGTTGATCAGGTAGATGCGCACGCGTTCCCCCACTCTGGCCGGGATGGGACGCCGCATGAACTCATGTCCCACCGTGTTCACCGCATAGATCTCGTTTTCCCCGTCAAAGTTGGTATCGAACCCGTTCATGACCATGAGCAGTTCGCGTGCCGGTGGCCGGCCTACCCGGGGATCGATGATAAACGCGCCGTAGAGGCCTTTGTGGACATGGCGTTTCAGCGGGATGGCGTGACAGTGGTAGAGGTGGCAGCCGAACGGTTCGGCATCGAACTCATAGGTAAAGCTCTCTCCCACCCCGATCTCTCCCGGTCCGGCCCCGGGAACCCCATCCATGGCAAAGGGGTGGATGCCGTGGAAATGGATGGTATGGGGCATGCTCCCGGCATTGGTGAAGTGAATCCGGATACGATCCCCTTCTGTGCAGCGCAGGGTGGGACCGGGCACCCGGCCGTTATAGGTCCAGGCCGGAAAGACGATGCCGGGAGCGATCTCGATCTCCTTATCCAGAGCCACGATGGTATACTCGCGTACCACCTGCCCATGGGGGAGGGTGCGAGCTTCCCCGTAGTCCCAGTCCACCAGGAGGTGCATGGGATCAAAGCCGTTGGTGTGGTGCTGCACGTGACCGACCAGCGCCATGTTTCCCGCGGTATGGGGCGAGGCTGGTGTGGGGAGGTGCCGGGCCTGGCTGCTTGCCGTCAATCCTACTATTCCCCATGCGCTTCCCAGTCCGAGACGGAGAAAATCGCGCCGGGAGAGGAGGTGCCGGATTTTCTGCCCTATGGTCTGGAGCGCTCCGCTCCTTGTTGCCATCTCTGTCTCCTTCCCTCATTAAGCTATAGTTAAAAAATTTTTTAGACTATCCTAAATTTTAGCAGACCATCCCGGTCTTGTCAAAAGCCTTTCGTCTCCCTTGACAGCTCCCCCGCGAACAGGTATGCTGTAAACGCACCGTAAACCATGCGTCAATACCTACAGAAGCTTAAGGAGTACGCGATGCCTGCACCCGAAGTGATCGTCTATACCAGCCCCAATTGAGCAGCCTGCAACATGGCGAAAGAGTATCTTTCGCACAAGGGGGTTCCCTTTACCGCCCTCAACGTGGCCGAAGACCCGGTGGCACTGGAAGAGATGAAGCAGAAGACCGGTGGACGGCTGGCCACACCGACCATCGTGGTCGGAGACCAGGTACTGATCGGGTTTGACCGGGCCAGGCTGGAGGCCATGCTCGCAGCGGATTGATCGTCCAGGATGGGAGAGGCCAGGCACAAAGGGTTTAGGAAGCACCACGGAGACACGGAGGTCACGGAGATATCCCTGCAATAAAAACCTCGGTGTACCCGGCGTGCTCGGCGGTAAAAACCAGGCACTAAAGTAGGGGCGACGCATGCGTCGCCCCTACTCATTACTCATTACT
>RFHZ01000556.1 GCA_003696125.1 Nitrospinota bacterium | reverse complement strand
AGTAATGAGTGATGAGTAATGAGTGATGAGTAACGAGTAATGAGTAATGAGTAATGAGTAATGAGTAATGAGTAACGAGTAATGAGGACTGAGGACTGAGGACTGAGTAGGGGCACAGCGCGCTGCGCCCCTACAGACGTTTGTGCCTTTGCCCCTTTGTGCCTCTGTGCCTCTGGGCCTTGTGCCCGACTTTAATCCTTGTGCGCACCACCCTAACACAGAGTGAGGGAACCGGTCAAGAGGATAGCTCAGAAAGCAGGGAGTAAAGAAGATGCGAGCGAAGTATGCAGGTCTCCTTATACTCATGATGATTGGCGGCAGCCTCTTCTCCTGCGCAGCACAAAGGGTCTATAACAACCCGGCCGATCTTTACCGTGCCGGGAACGAGGCCCTTTCCAGGGGGAAGTTTGACGAGGCCTCCCAGTACTTCCAGCGCCTGGTGGAAGAATTTCCGGAGAGCCCCTTCCGGGTGGAGGGATTGATCAATCTCGCCGATGCGCTTTACCAGGATGATCGCTTTGAAGAGGCCAAATTCCAGTACCAGAAGTTCCTCCAGCTCTACCCGGTTCATCCCTTTGCCTCCAAAGCACAATTCCAGATCGGGATGACCGCCTATCGCCGCATCAAGACCTTTGACCGGGACCAGAGCTTTACCCGGGAAGCGATCAGCGCCTTTGAAAAGGTGATCCAAAACTTTCCTTTCAGTCCCTATGCCGAAGATGCCCGCAAGAAGATTCGGGCCGCACGGCAGTTGCTGGCTCGCCATGAAATGGCCATCGCCGACTTCTATTACAAGAAAGGGGCCTGGGTCTCTGCCATCCCCCGCTATCAAAAGATCCTCTCCCAGTACGAGGATGCCCCCTTTCTGGACGAGGTCCTCTTTAAGCTTGGCCAGTCCTATTTTGCCGAAGAGAACTTCTTGAAAGCCACGCAGTCCTTTGCACAGTTGATTCAGCGGTTTCCCCAGAGCCCTTTTGCCCGGGAAGCGAAGGCACGGCTCCAGGAGTTGCAATAGGAGGAGAGATCATCATGCAGATCCGCACGGTAAAATCCTTTCTGGTTCATCCCGGCCGGGGTAAGAACCTCTGTTTTGTCAAGATCGAGACCGATGAGGGGATACACGGTTGGGGAGAGTGCTATACGCAGTCAGATCGCGACTCGGCCATCGTTGCCCACATCGAGCAGCTCACCCGCTATCTCGTCGGAAGAGACCCGATGCATATCAAGCACTTCCTGCAGGTCGCCTATGACGACTTTGCCGGCCGGCGAGGGGCCCTGGACTTTTACTCTGCCCTGAGCGGGATCGAGCAGGCCCTCTGGGATATCACCGGCAAGAAGCTGGGGGTCCCGGTGTACACCCTGCTGGGAGGAGCCTGCCGCAACCGGATCCGGGTCTATGCCAACGGCTGGTACGAGGGGGCGAACACGCCGGAAGCCCTGGCCCAGAAGGCAAAAGAAGTGGTGGCCAGGGGATTTACGGCCTTGAAGTTCGATCCGATCCCCGGTCCCTGGCGCACCTACATCAGCAAAGAGGTGGAGCAGAGGGCCATCGAGAATGTGCGGGCGGTACGGGAGGCGGTGGGACCGGAGATCGATATCCTGGTGGAGATCCACCGTCGCCTGGCCCCGATGCACGCCCTGACCATTGCCCGGGAAATCGAGCGGTACCGGCCTTTCTGGTTTGAAGAGCCGGTGCTGGCCGAGAACATCGATGCCCTGGCCATGGTTAAACATGCCGTCTCCCTGCCCGTTGTGACCGGAGAGGAGCTCTACACCAAGTTCGAGTTTCGCGAGGTCTTTGAGAAGCAGGCGGCAGATATCATCAATCCCGATGTCTGTAACTGCGGGGGAATCCTGGAGCTCAAAGAGATCGCGGCCATGGCCGAACCCTACTTTGTCGCCGTCTCTCCTCACAACTACAACAGCACCGTTGTCGGGCTGGCTGCAACCATCCAGGTCTCTGCCTGTATCCCCAACTTCTTGATCACCGAGTACTTCCTGAATCTGGAATCCTTTGGCCAGGCCATCACCCCCACCCCCTTTGTCGTGCATAACAGCTATATCCAGCTTCCCGAAGCACCCGGACTGGGGATCGAAGTGGATGAGGCTGCGCTGGCCAGCCATCCCTATCGCCCCTTTCCCCCCCGTGCCATCCGGGAGTACCACCAGGAGGGCCCCTGATCCTCTCCCGGCTCTATCGTTGCCTATCCCTCCCTTGCGAGCTTACCCTCGTGGGGAGGGACCCTCCTTGCCCGCCTGGGTCCGCTCCAGCTTCTTCCTTCCTCTCCCCTAAAATCTCCTTGCTTCTCCCCCTACGCTATGCCATAATTTT
>RFHZ01000555.1 GCA_003696125.1 Nitrospinota bacterium | reverse complement strand
GGTGACAAACGGATACTGAAAGATCGAGTA
The DNA here is from genome assembly GCA_003696125.1 of Nitrospinota bacterium. Taxonomy (GTDB): domain Bacteria; phylum Tectomicrobia; class Entotheonellia; order J063; family J063; genus J063. The sequence continues at coordinate 6,776 of RFHZ01000555.1, read as the reverse complement.
CTTGCGCGCCCATCCGATGGCTTTATCCAGTTTCGAGAGGAATGCCGTTCCTTTTAAGGCTTGTTCCAGGCTCATATCCACCCCCTTCCACCCTGACTCGTTATACCTTTTTTCCCGTCCAGCGAATGGTCGGTTTTCGCGTCGCCTCAAAGTTCAACAGGCTGATGCGCAAGGCCACCGCACCTGCGATCTCCATATAGATCTTGGTCTGCTGGGCCTCAGGATCCACCGCCACCACCGGGGTCCCCTCATCCCCACCGATGGAGATAGAAGGGTCCAGGGGAATCTCACCCAGAAAAGGAATCCCCAGCTTTTCGCTGGCCACCCGTCCCCCTCCATGCTTGAAGATATCGGTACGCTGACCGCAATGGGGACAGAGGAAATAGCTCATGTTCTCGATGATACCGAGTAGCGGCGTCTGGACACGCTGAAACATCCCGATCGCTCTGCGTACATCGAGAAGAGCCACGTTTTGCGGTGTGGTCACCACCACGGCACCGGCCAGCGGGACAGACTGGGCCAGGGTGAGCTGCACATCCCCGGTACCGGGCGGGAGATCGATGACCAGGTAGTCGAGCTCACCCCAGGCCACATCGTGCAGCATCTGTTGCACCGCCTTTCCCAGCATGGGACCCCGCCAGACCACGGCCGTATCCTCCTCGATCAACAGGCCCAGCGACATCACCTTGATGCCGTATTTGGTGAGCGGGATCATCTGATTTCCCTGGATGGCCGGTTTCTCATCCGCCTGAATGCCGAGGAGCATGGGGATGCTCGGCCCGTACACATCACCATCCAGCAGCCCCACCTTGGCCCCGTACCGGGCCAGGGCCAGGGCCAGGTTGGCCGAGACGGTCGATTTCCCCACTCCCCCCTTGCCACTGCCGATGGCAAAGATGTTCTTTACCCCGGGAAGCGGTGCCTGCTGTCCATCCCCGGCATGATGCGGAACCACGTTGGCTGTCAATGCCACCTCAACCTCGTTTACCCCCTCTATCTGCTCTACCGCCTCTCGACACGCCGCCGCAATCTGCTCTTTGAGCGGGTGGGCCGGGGTAGCCAGCTCTAGCGTCAGGCTCACCTTTGAGCCCTTGATACCGATATCTTTTACCATCTCTAACGAGACGAGGTCGCGCTGGAAAACCGGCTCCTGTACCTGGCGTAGCACCTGCCTGACCTGTTCTTCGCTAATCCCTTCATTCCTCTTCCAGGGTGCTTTCATCCCTTCTCCTTCCTTCTTCTTCATAGCGGCTGCCTTCCGGCATAGCCGGCATGGATCTCATGCCAGTACGTAATACCCTTCTCTCCTAACTGCCAGCAGAGGTAGACTTCACGTCCTTCCCGCAGATGGGGAAAATCGATCAGGCCCTGCTCGACATCTTTCAGTAAGACCCCCATCTCCTGTAATCGCAGCAACCAGGACCGGAACTGCCGGTAATCGTGGAGATATCGATTCCCCTGGGCACTGCCCCCGTTCTGGGCTCTGCTCCTGGCCAGCCGTTTGACCTCTCGGGGCGCGATGGTGCTGATGGAGCGATGCAACCGCATCAGTCGCCGCAAAATCGGGATAATCTCCGGCAGTAATCGATTCGCTTCCTCTACCGTAAAATACTTTTTGCTCATGGTCTCCTCTGCCACCTCTATTCTGTTCGCCTCAGCCGGAGGAGAGTAGCGTCAGGTAGGCGGCCAGTAACAAAACGACGATCCCCAGGAGCAGGGTCCCCCGTGTGAGTCCCATCGCTTTTTTCTGCAGGGTAGCCAGTTCTGTCTCCCCTCCTTCTCCACCAGAAGCCGTAGAGGGAGGAGTCGCTATCTCTTTCAGCTTGGGAACAATGGCAAAGTGAAGCTTCCCGCTCATGCTGATCATCCCGAGCACGAGGAGAAATTTAATCAGGAAGGCCACCCACCAGGAAAAATCGGGAGGAACAGCCTGATGGATACGCACGTTCAGGTTCCAGATGCCGGTGAGGATCAGGACCCCTACACTCACCCAAACCACTTTGAGGAAGCGCGAAAGGATGGTGGCATTCACCGTCACCCGTTGTCCCTGCTGGGGGGTGGTGAGCGCCGGGAAAGCGATAAACAGGTGAAAGATCATGCCTCCAACCCAGGTGGTTGCCGCCAAAAGATGAATCCATCGGATTATACTGTTGATGATCATCGTTCCCCTCACCCCCCTTGTCCAGACCGACCATATTCTTCCCCTTGCAGGATGGCCTCCACCATGCGCACCACCCGTCGCATCGCCTTCACCTCATGCACCCGCAGGATATCGACCCCCTGCGTGACCCCATAAGCCACCACGGCTGCCGTTCCCTCCAGGCGATCCTCCACCGGGACCTGCAACACTTCACCGATAACGGTCTTACGGGAGGGGGCCAGTAAAAGAGGGAACCCGAGATTCTTCAATTCAGCGAGCCGCTTCAGCACCTCTAAACTCTGTGCCGTCGTCTTGCCAAAGTCGATCCCGGGATCGACCACGATCTGGTCCGGGAGGACCCCGGCCCGCAGCGCCATCTGGATACTCTCCTGGAGAAAAGCGCATATCTCAGGGAGGAGAGCCTGGTAGCGAGGGGCGATCTGCCGCTCCTTGGGCCTGCCTCGGATATGCATGACCACCAGGGCAGCCCGGTACCGGGCCGCCACCTCGGCCAGCTTCGGATCGACACGCAGCCCGCTGATATCGTTGATCATACTCGCCCCCGCTTCCAGGGCTGCCTCGGCCACCTGGCTCTTGTACGTGTCAACGGAAAGGGGAACCTCCACCTCTTCCCTTAAAGCCCGGATCAACGGCAGGATACGGGCGATTTCCTCTTCTGATCGACGGGGGGGGAAACCGGCGCGTGCCGATTCTCCACCGATGTCGAGGAGGTCTGCCCCTTCTGCCACCAGGGTTTTGGCGCGGGCAACGGCAGCGGGGAGATCTCCCAGCAATCCGTCATGGCTGAAGGAATCCGGGGTCATGTTGATGATCCCCATGAGCAGCGTCTTCTTGCCTAACGGCAGCCGGTACTTTCCGCACCGCAACAGGCGAGTTTCCGATCGCCGGGTCTGCATCTCCTGCTCCATCCTCAGCTACACATGCCCTTTGCCCTCAGGGAACCTGTTTATATCCTGCCCTCTCCCCCCGGCAGGAACGGTACCCATCTCTGCCGAGGAGGGGAGGGGGAAAGAAGGGATTAAAGAGCCTGTAAGGCCTGAATGACCTCTTGGGGATCCGGCACCTGGGGAATGTCGTAGACTTTGACATACCTGACCACGCCGTTTTTGTCTACCACCACCACCGCCCGGTTGGTGATGCCTTTGTCTGCGAGATAGAGGCCGTACTGCTCGGCAACCGCTCCCCGCGGGTGGAAGTCGGCCAGGAGCGGATAGCTTAACCCCAGGCTCTGGGCAAAGGCCTTATGCGACCAGACGCTATCGACGCTGATGCCGAACACCTGGGCATCGAGACCTTCAAACTGCTTGAGATCGTTGATGAAGCATTTGTGTTCGTCTGTACACACCGGACTCCAGTCCAGCGGGTAGAAGACAAGCACGACATGCTTTTTCCCTCGAAAATCGCTCAACCGATACTCTTTATCATCATGCCCCTTCAAGGTAAAATCAGGAGCAACCTCACCAACTGCGACCATGATATGACTCCTCTCTGTACGTGGATCTTCCTTCTCTCCCTCTCCGGATAGAGAGAGGAGCAAGGCTGTTCTTACCGTTTCGACCTGAGAAATTCCTTAAATGTGCAACCCTAGAGTTTACACTGCGGGGTACTACAGGTCTTGGACCACTTGAACGGGGTCTTGACCATGCTCCCCGGCTCTTCCATCCGTTGGAGCTCTGTCAAGACTTCCCGCAAGATGCGCAACTGCTTTTCCGGCTCCAGCGGTTCTCCGACCGGGCATCCAGGCGGAAAGTGGAGGAAGAGGGAACGGGGAGGCTTCACCAGTGCGGTTATCTCCGGCTCCAGGGTCAGAGAGACCGTCACCAATCCCTCTTCTTCCAGGATCCGCTGGATAAGGGCTGTAGAGTGGTGGCAGAGAGGTGAGCCCGGGGTGAGGATCACGACCTCCACCCCATCCTCCCGGAGAGAGCCGGCCACCTCCCGGGCTGGAGCGTATAACCCTTGCCAGTGAGGGATAAACCCCATGAAGCTGAAATGGCGAGGGGCCACCGCACCGATCTCCCCCTGCTGTGCCAGGTAGCGAAGATGCTCCAGGGGAAAGATCGTGTTCAGGTCTCGCCTGGTCTCTGCCACCTCGTAGAAGGCATGCGTTACCGTCAACTCATCTAACGCCGTATGCCCGGCGATGACGCGATAGGAACAGTCATCAACTTCGGCAAAAGGCGGGTCGTGCCTGCCGTGCACACCTCCACAGGTCACCAGGGCCACCACACAGGCAGAAACCGGCCTGGTCAACGGGGTCCAGGGCACCCTCTCCTGGACCGCATAGTGGAAGTCGGGTGCCCAGAGCTGCCGGATATATTCCTGCATCATGGCTGGATGCATCAGTTCCCTGCTCCCTCTTTAGTGGAAGGACTGCCCGCATCCACAGGTGGAATGCGCATTCGGATTGTTGATCTTGAAACCGGACTGCATCAGATCCTCCACGTAATCGATCTCCGACCCGGCGAGGTACAGGGCGCTCTTCATATCGATAAACACCTTGACCCCGTAGAACTCCAGTACCCGGTCCCCGGGGGCAGCTTCCTTATCTAATCCCATCTCATACTGCAGCCCGGAACATCCCCCTCCCACTACACGCATGCGCAGTCCATAGTCAGGAACACCCTGCTCCTTCATGAACTCCTTCACCTTCTGGGCCGCTTTTTCGGTTAAAGTGATCATCTATACCTCTCCTTTCTTTTCCCTTTTTCCGGGAAACATGGGTGAACACCTATCCTCTCTCCCACCGGGGGAGGATTCTTCCGCAAATATTTCTCACTCCCCTCTCGAACAGGGGAAGAGTCCCTAAAATATTTCGGACCGTTTCTATTCCTCTTCCTCGTCCGGAGGCAGAATCATATCGATGGTCTGCCAGGGACAGAATTTGGCACAGAGCCGGCACCCGATACAATCCGCCTCTATGACCTCACAGACCCGGTGCACCGTCTGGTGCTCTTCCCCCGGAACGGTGATGATGCAGTCTACCGGGCAGACCTCGATACAGACCTCACATCCTGTACAGCCGCTGGTATCAATGATGGCTATCGGTAAGCCCTTTTTCCGCTTCTTCTTCGTGGTTTTTTTCGTCTTGACTGCTTGTGCCGCCATATACGATCCTTATCTCCCCTTGTGCAATGGGCTACGCTTCCCTTTCCTTCTGTTGCTCCTTTGGCGTTGATAGTAACACAACTCCTGGGGAAATGCAAGCGACCGCCTCGACAGGTAAACGCTTTCAAGCACTGGTCACCAGGGAGTTTGCTGGGGCAAGTACCTGTTCGATCTTCCGCTTCAGTTCCTCGTAATCGATCGGTTTGTCCAGATACTCACAGGCCAGGTTGACCGCCCGCAAATAATCCCGGATCTCATCACGGGCCTCGATGACGATAAGCGGGATGGTCAATTCCTCTCGCTGCAAGATCCTGAGCAGGCTTAAAACCCCCTGCCAGCGCGTCGTTTTCGGTACCTGTATCCCCTGTCGCCGCTTGGGAATCTTGTAGGGGATGCCCATATCGACGACGACGAGATCAAAGGCTTCCTCTTCACGACGCCGGAGCGCCTGAACCAGGGAAGAGAGGCTCTCTACCCAGTACCCATCCTCAACGAGGAGCCTGGTAAGGGCCTGCCGGCTGTTTTTCTCGCGATCGATCAGCAGTATCCGTTTTCTCCGCATCCTGTCCCCCTCTCCATTGCCATGTCTCCTCCCAGGGTACAGAGCAATTATCGTACCATGTCTCGATACTCAGGAGAACAGGAGAGGATCAGACATAGTTCAGATGCGGAGCCAGCCATTTTTCCACCACCTCGATCGGCATGCCTTTGCGGCGATGGTAGTCCTCTACCTGGTCCCGACCGATCTTGCCCACGGCAAAGTAGCGGGCCTCCGGGTGGGCAAAGTAGAGTCCACAGACCGAAGCGGCTGGCTGCATGGCATAGTTTTCCGTCAGGCGAATGCCGGTATGCCGTTCCACCTGGAGCAGGGCAAAGAGGGTCTGCTTTTCCGTATGATCCGGACAGGCCGGATAGCCTGGAGCCGGGCGGATACCCCGGTATCGCTCCTTGATCAGGTCTTCGTTACTCAGGGCTTCTTCTGGAGCGTATCCCCAGTATTCCCGGCGGACCAGCAGGTGGAGGAGTTCGGCAAACGCTTCGGCCAGGCGATCGGCCAGGGCCTTGATCAGGATGCTGCTGTAATCGTCATGTTCCCGTTCAAAACGCTCCAGGAGGGCTTCCATGCCGATCCCTGTCGTGACGGCAAAGGCCCCGATATAGTCAGGACGACCACTCTCCTGGGGCGCGATGAAATCGGCCAGGGCCCGGTTGGGTACCCCCTTCCTCTTTACCCCCTGCTGTCGCAGGGTGTGCAACACCGCCTGCACGGTGGTACGGGAGTCATCCGTATAGACCTCGATATCGTCAAAACCTACCGAGTTGGCCGGGAAGAGGCCGATGACCCCACGAGCCTGGAGCCACCGGTGCTCGATCACCTGGTCAAGCAGCCGGTTGGCATCCGCAAAGAGCTTCTGTGCCGCCTCGCCATGCCGAGGATGCTGGAAGATCTGGGGATATTTTCCGGCCAGCTCCCAGGCAAGGAAAAAGGGGGTCCAATCAATATAGT
>RFHZ01000554.1 GCA_003696125.1 Nitrospinota bacterium | reverse complement strand
GCCTTATCCATGAGATGAATCACCGGCATCTGGTAGCGTTCGGCATAGTTGAAGGCGTGGGCAGCATCGTAGAAGGCCTCGATGATGTCACCCGAGGCGATGACGATACGGGGGAACTCTCCATGCCCACCATGCACGGCGAACTTCAGATCCCCCTGCTCTGTCCGGGTCGGCATGCCGGTAGAGGGTCCTCCCCGTTGGTACAGGGTAACGACCAGGGGCACCTCATTGATGCCGGCCCATCCCAGGCCTTCGGCCATCAGAGAGAAGCCAGGCCCCGAAGTGGCCGTTGCACTTCGCGCGCCGGTCAAGGCCGCCCCGGCGGCCATGGTGACGGCGGAGAGCTCGTCTTCTGTCTGCACCACCAGGATCGACCCTTCCTCTCCGTTGCGGGTGGGGAAGGTCTCATGCGCCTCCAGGTACACACTCTCATCGGTGGCCGGGCTGATCGGGTAGTAGGTCTGGAAGGTAGCGCCGGCAGCGAGCTTGCCCAGGGCAACGGCCTGGCTTCCATTGACAAAGAGTCGCTGTTCGCTGATCGCCTCCGGAGAGAGGCGAAAAGCGAAGCCCTGCGTATCAAAGCGCTCATGCACAAAGTCGTAGCTGAGCTGTACGGCCCGCACATTCATGTCGATGATCTGCTGCCGTCCAGGAAAGGTCCTCTCTAAGGCTTTGATAATATAGGTCGGATCGTAATCGAGCAAGGCGCAGGAAACGGCAACCGCCATCGTATTCAGGGTACGCTCTGCCACCGCCTGGCTGACCCCTAACTCCTGGGCCAGCATGCCGGTCACCTGCCGGAACGGTAAGGGATAGACCTGAACTCCTCGCTGGCGGGCATCCTCGAGCAGGCCAGCGGTACTGGCCGGGAGTCCCCGCTTTTCCAGATAGGTGGCGAGGTCTCTCTGCGCCCGTTTATCGAGAAAGGTGATGCGATCCAAGGGGATCTCGGCATGATCGGCATTATAGACAATCCCTCCCCCTGGGACCACGGCCAGGGTGTGGCGGGCAATGGTCTCCTCTTCAAACGAGGTGAGGAGATCGACCGTTTCCCGATGGCAGGTCAGCACATGATGGGCCACGCGCACATCATAGTAGCTGTGCCGGCCCATGATATTCGAGTAGTATTCCCGCCGGCCAAAGAGGTGGAGACCACCGATGGCACAGGCACGCGCAAAGATGCCTGCGGCGGTATCTACACCGCTCCCCTGGGGCCCACCTACTCGCCAAGCCAGTTCTTCTTGTTGTTTGGTCACAGCTTCCTCCTTGTACAGATTATTCAACCCGGGGAGTCTGTAAGAACACCCCCCTCTCCTCTCTCCCGAGCCGGTATATCCACCACTGGTTGAGAGGTAACTCCTGCCCTCTACCGGGTACCACACCTTACCATAGCAAGACACAGACGTGGCTGTCAAGCTCAGGGGAAAGAAGCGGACATGCAGGGTAGTCCCTTCCGGGCCGCGACAGGCCCGCAGGGTGGTGTGTTTAGCGTATAAAAAACGCAGGGGTTATTCTTCAGACTCGCTTTCTGCCGCTGCTTCGCGGTTTAATATTTTGGCCATGTAGTACTTCTTCGGATAACGACTCCCGAAGAGTTTCTTCTCCTTGTATCGCTCCAGGGAGCGTACCAGCCGGTCTCCGGCCACGGAGATCGCCGTATAGATGTCTTCTTCCACCTCTTCGATCCGCAAAATCTGTCCCCGCGGAAGGGACATGGTGATCTCACACTGCTTATCCTTGCCTCCTTTCGGGCCTAACAGGTTGGAGAGTTCGACTTCGAGGGTAACCGAAGGGCCATCGAAATGCTTTGCTGCCGGACGCTGGATCTTCTCTTCCACATAGGCTCTCAAGCTGTCGTTGAGTTCCATGTGTCTCGCCTTCACGATGGTCTTCATAGCTCTTCCTCCTGCCACAGGCCTATACCCGCTTTTCTCAACCAGGATCTCCGGTTGCGTTCCATCCGGCATGTTCTTTTACTATTTTACCATATCCACCGCGGAATGACTATAGAAT
>RFHZ01000553.1 GCA_003696125.1 Nitrospinota bacterium | reverse complement strand
TACCCGTTTCTCTGGCAGGTAGGACGAAGCCAGATCCGTTCCATGCGTCGCTGGGAAAAGCTACAGCCGAGCAACATCCCTTCTGGAGGAAGGCGCAGACTGTCGAAGAGAAAATTCCCCAAACTGTAGATGATAGGCCGATGCCGGTACACTTCTACCCCTTGTATGGTATGAGGATGGTGACCGATAACCACATCGGCACCATAGTCGATGAGTTTTCGTCCTACCTCCCGCTGGTAGGTACATACCTGGTGAGAAACCGAGTGCCCCCAGTGGATGTTGACTGTAAGCAGATCGACGTGCGGACGAAAGTGTTCCACCATTCCGAGCGCATACTCCAGGCGATAACCGTCCACGTGTCCTGGGAAATAGGGGGAGATGAACAGCGCTGCGATCCCTGGAGTATCCGGAGTGGCATCGTGTTCAATCCAGGTCCAGGCAGTCGCTTCTATCCCGAGGAATCCCACCCGTATCCCCTTAATTTCCCGTGTCTGCATGGTCCAGGCCCGCTCCCAGTTCACTCCTCCCCCGACATACCCGATACCCCGTTCTTCCAGTAGTCGGATCGTATCCAGCAAGGCTTCAGGGCCATAGTCCATGGTATGGTTGTTGGCCAGAGTCACTATGTCGAATCCTCCTCCCACCAAAACCTCCACATTGTGCGGCTTTGCCCGCAAACTGGCCCAGGGGAAAGAGCGTTTCAGCCTCCCTCTCTCCGAAAGGGGCGCCTCCAGGTTGGCACAGCGCAGGTCAAAATGCTTCTGGAGAAAAGGGGCAACATGCTGCATGGCGGCCGCCGCGGCATAGCCATCTGACCGTTCTACATAGACGTCTCCGACAAAAGCGATGTGAGCTGTTGTGCTCATCTTTTAGCTTACCCCCTCTCTGCGGGTTACCGTGTGGCGTAGTCGAGGGTCCAGATAGTCTCTTAAGGCATCGCCAAGCATGTTGAAGGCGATCACACAGATCCCGATGGTCAGCGCCGGCCACACCAGAATCATCGCATTGATACGCATGAACCGTCTCGCCTCCTCGATCATCCTGCCCCACGAAGCAGTTGGGGGGGGAGGCCCCAATCCGACAAAGGAGAGGCCGGTCTCCAGGATGATAGCATGTCCGATCCCCAGCGAGATCTGCACCATAATAGGGGCAAGGATATTCGGGATGATCTCTTTCCGGAAGAGGCGGGGAATCGAGGACCCCAGCGCTCGAGCTGCTTCCACATACTCGTTGTGCTTTACCGTTTGTACAGCAGCATAGACCACACGCACAAAACGGGGCGTGTAGAGGAGGGCGATCACCAGGGTAAGGAAGATCGGTTCGGTTCCTAAGAAAGTGACGATCGCCATACCCAGAATGATCGGGGGAAAGCAGAGGAGCACGTCAGCCCCGCGCATGATGACCATATCCGGCACCCCTGGAAAATATCCGGCGACTACGCCGAGGATTGTCCCAGCCACTGCTGCCAGTAGAATGGATGAAATGGCGATGCCCAAAGTGAGGCGCCCTCCGTGGAGGATCCGGCTCAGAATATCCCGCCCAGCGTTATCTAACCCCAGGGGGTGCTGCAAGGAAGGTTTGGCATAAGGCCGGCCAAGGGCGATTCTGTTCGGATCATACGGGGAAAGGAGATTAGCCAGACTGCTGGCCAGGATCAAGCCAAGGATGAGAGTCCCTGGGATCAGAAGCCGGCAGTATTTTCGGAGCATGCTCCTCCGCACCCGTCCCTTCCTCCCTCGCCTCTATTCGTATCGTACCCGGGGATCGAGGAGTCCAAAGAGTAGATCGGTCAAGAGGTTGATGGTGATCAAGATGAGCGACGAGACGAGGACCACCCCCTGCACAACCGGATAGTCGCGCTTGAAGATGCCGAAGAAGAGATAGGTGGATAGCCCTGGCCAAGCGAAGATCAACTCGGTAATCACCGTGCCACCAAACATATACCCCATCTGCAACCCGACAATGGCGATAACAGGGATCAGGGCATTCCGCAAGGCATGTTTGTAC
>RFHZ01000552.1 GCA_003696125.1 Nitrospinota bacterium | reverse complement strand
CTCTCCCTGTGGTAAGTAACGAGTAATGAGTAACGAGTGATGAGTAACGAGTGATGAGGACTGAGGACTGAGTAGGGGCGCAGCGCGCTGCGCCCCTACCAGGCGTCCGGTGCCTCTGTACCTGGTTTTAAAGCCGTTGTGCCTCTGTACTTTTGTGCCTCTGTGCCTCGTCTTTAGTGCCTGTGTGCCTCAAATCAGTCCATTCGCCTGGTCAACAACGAGGCGTACCCGGTCATCTCCACATACCCCTTTCCGGCCAGCGGTTCTCCGCGTCGTGTCCCCGTAATGCGGACACTCCCTTCCCAGTAGATCACACCGGTGCTGGCAGAGGTATCCAGCTCCTGGTCCTTGACCGTCGGGGTAAGGGTCAGGCGGATCGCTTCGGCCGGCACGGTGACACGCCACCGTATCGGATAGCGGGCACCGCTCTTTGCACTGGTCCACCAGTCGAGCACCTGCACGCTAAAGTCACCGGCAGAGAGATGTCGCCAGGTTCCGTCCGCGTACACCAGTGTGCCACTGGCAAAGGGAGGTCTTTGCGGGTCCTGATACCGGATCAGGTAGAGCATGATCTCCTGCCGGTTATCGAGCTGCATGCTGAACCAGTCCCAGCCCACCTGATCCGGTTCCAACTGGTTGCTCATGAACTCGTGATCCATCCAGCTCAAACCGGTGACGGCAAGCGGCTTTCCCCCTATCCAGAGGGTACCCCGTGTCTGCATCCGGGTATAAGAGTAATAATGGGAAGCATTCTCCGGGGCGGTCCCTTTGCGACTGATCCCCTCTTCCCCATGAATCACAGGCGGCTTCTGGGGGGTCAGGAAGAGATCGATGGCATAGCGCTGCTCTCTCGCCTGCAGGTGATGGACCTCCTCTTCTCCCTGAACAGACCAGTCACCAACCCAGACCCGATAGCGATCGGTCGCTCCACCGGCCTGGCCAAAGATGGGCCGGCTGGTCCGTTCAGCATAGAAGAAGGTGCCGGCGCCTTCGTCGGTCAGGGCAAAGTGGGCAAAGTAGAGCGTATCAGCCGCCCAGCGCGATTTGCGCTCCTCGGCAAACCCGAACCGATGGCGGAAGAAGGTCAACTCATAGCCGTAACTCCTTCCCTCTGCGGTCTGCAAGTGTCCGGTATAGTACCACCACTCCGTGCGAAAGCGGGGATGGACGAAATGATCCTCGGGGAAGCGATACACCCTGCCGGGGAGGGCGGCTCGAAAAGAGGGCCCTGTTCCCTGGACACCGGCCGGCAGCAGGAAACAGAGTCCGGCAAACAAGAAGACCAGGGGGAAGAGACCGGACATACCGCACGCATGATTCCTACCTTCTCTGTCGATTCTCACGATACCGTAGACTCCTCACAATGACCGATCCATGGCAGGAGCGGTTTCAACCACGCCTCTGAAGAGCGACCTGTCTCTGGATCCCTTAGAACGGGCCGTACTCGAGGAAATGCCGGCCATAGACATCCCAGAGTTTGCCCAGGAAGAGGCGGCCAAACCGGTGCAGGGCAGCGATACGATCGTGCACGGTCGGTCCCTCCACCCGGAAGGTGGTGAGCTGGCGCAGGAAATCGGTCAGGTAGATCCTGAGAATTCCCGATCCGTACAGTGCCGCCTCTACTTCCCCTTCTGCCTCGACATGTCCCTGGTAGATCCGGGTATACAGCGTGGTGGTATCACTCCAGATATCCCAGCCCGGATCGTCATGGATGTCCTTGTACCCGGAGAGGGTATAGGGGTTTCCTGCTCCATCCCGGAAGAAGAGG
>RFHZ01000551.1 GCA_003696125.1 Nitrospinota bacterium | reverse complement strand
TGAGTAACGAGTAATGAGTAACGAGTAATGAGTAACGAGTAATGAGTAATGAGTTCTAGAACCTTTGTGCCTGTTTTGTTGTCATCAAGTGTTCCATATTCAGTGGGTAGGGGCGCAGCGCGCTGCGCCCCTACCAGACGTCCGGCGCCTCAGCGCCTCTATCTACAATGGAATATTCCCATGCTTTTTAGGGGGATTGGTATCCCGTTTATTACGCAACATCTCCAGCGCACGGATCAGGTGCGGTCGTGTTTCCATCGGATCGATGACCGCATCGATGTAGCCGAGTTCGGCTGCCACATACGGGTTGGCGAACTTTTCCCGGTATTCGGCTGCCTTCTCCTCGCGCACCTGCTGGGGATCGGCTGCCGCCTCCAGCTCTCGCCGGAAGATGATCCCTACCGCCGCTTCTGGTCCCATGACCGCGATCTCTGCCGTGGGATAGGCATAGTTGATATCGCCCCGGATATGTTTGCTGGACATGACATCGTACGCTCCCCCATACGCCTTGCGCGTGATCACGGTGACTTTGGGTACCGTTGCTTCGCAATAGGCGTAGAGGAGCTTGGCGCCATGCTTGATGATCCCCCCGTACTCCTGTGCGGTCCCGGGGAGAAAGCCGGGCACATCGACAAAGGTGACCAGGGGGATGTTGAAGGCATCACAGAAGCGGACGAAACGGGCTGCCTTGATGGAGGAGTTGATATCGAGGGTCCCGGCCAGGTAGTTGGGCTGGTTGGCGACGATCCCTACCGGCCTGCCGTTGAGACGGGCAAAGCCGATCACGATGTTCTGGGCAAAGAGGGGCTGGATCTCGAAGAAGTAACGGTCATCCACCACCGCGGTGATCAGCTCTTTGATGTCGTACGGTTTGTTCGGATTGACCGGGACCACGGTGCGGAGCCGCTCCTCGGTGCGATCAACCGGGTCGGTGCAGGGCCTGACCGGTGGATCTTCGGCATTGTTCTGGGGCAGGAAGCTGAGCAGTTCCCGCAGGAGAAAGAGGCACTCCTCTTCCGTATCCGCGGCCAGATGTGCTACCCCGCTCTTGATGTTGTGCGTCATGGCCCCTCCCAGTTCGTTGAACCCGACCTCCTCATGGGTCACCGCTTTGATCACTTCAGGACCGGTAATGAACATGTAGCTGGTCTCCTTGACCATGACGATGAAGTCGGTGAGGGCCGGAGAGTAGACCGCACCACCGGCGCAGGGACCCATGATGGCGGAGAGCTGGGGAATGACGCCAGAGGCCAGGGTGTTGCGGAGGAAGATCTCCGCGTACCCGGCCAGGCTGGCTACCCCTTCCTGGATCCGGGCACCCCCGGAATCGTTGAGCCCGATGACCGGGGCCCCCACCTTCATGGCCAGGTCCATGATCTTACAGATCTTCTGCGCATGACCGGTGCTCAGGGTGCCCCCCACAAAGGTAAAGTCCTGGGCAAAGACAAAGACCTGGCGACCATCGATGGTCCCATACCCGGTCACCACCCCGTCTCCCGGTATGCGCAGCTTCTCCATTCCAAAATCGTGACACCGGTGCGTCACCAGCTTGTCCAGCTCGGTGAAACTCCCCGGATCGAGGAGCAGGGCGAGACGCTCCCGCGCCGTCAGCTTTCCCGCCTTGTGTTGCCGCTCGATCCGCTCAACTCCTCCCCCCAGTTCGGCTTGTTGACTCCGGGCCTTCAGTTCCTCTAATCTGGCTTCAATATCTTTGAATTCCATAGCGAGTGATGAGTAACGAGTAATGAGTGATGAGGACTGAGGACTGAGGACTGAGTAAGCCCTTAGTACCTTAGCCCCTCTGTGCCTGGTTTATTATCGTCAAGTGGTTAGGGCAGCGCGTAGGGGCGCAGCGCGCTGCGCCCTTACCAGACGTCCGGTACCTTAGCCCCTCTGTGCCTCTGTCTACGATTGTAGAACATCAAAGCGGGGAAAGGCAAGACTTTTTCTCTCTTGACAAATGGAAAACAGGTTGCTAGAGTATATTTAGACCCAGGGGCGGGAGTAATTCAGTGGTAGAATGCCAGCTTCCCAAGCTGGAAGGCGCGGGTTCGAATCCCGTCTCCCGCTCCATCTCTTTCCTCCCCATGTTTTTCCCTTTTCCTCTTCCCTTCTTCGAGTTAATATTGTATACAGAAAAGGGGAATCTATCCCGGTCTTCTCCGCAGGCTCGGGGGTAAGGAAGATACCCGGCGTGCAAAAGGGTGAGGCATAGCCACTTAAGGAGAAGCAGTATGCCCATTTTTGAGTATCAATGCCAGCAATGCCAGCATCGCTTTGAGGTGTTGCAGCGTGTCCGGCAGGAGACCCCCTCCCCACCCACCTGCCCTCGTTGCGGGTCCCAGGAGGTGCAGCGTCTCATCTCTCGCTTCCATTCCAATGCCTGGTCCACCTTCCTCGATCGCCTGGAGTCCTCGCTGGACAGGCCGCCTGTATGAGGTCTGACCCGGGAAACTCCCTATTTCTCAAGAGGATAAGAGGTTTGGGAGAGGTTTATCCCCCTTCACAGGAGAGTTCTGCTCCATTTTGTGCTTGACATTCCCCCTAAAATCGGCTAGAGTGTGCGTGGTTTTGAGAAGCAAGACGTTTTGCTGAAGGATGTGATAAACACCGGAGGAACTCTTGTTTCTCCGGTGTTTTTGCTTTGGAACACCGGCGGCAAAACGCGCAAGAGAGTTTTATCTAACAGAAAGGGATAGGAAGTATGCCAGTAGGTAGAGTGAAGTGGTTTAACGATCAAAAAGGATACGGCTTCATCGAGCAGGAGGGGGGCAATGATGTCTTTGTCCACTATTCTGCCATTCAGGGAGGGGGATTTCGAACCCTGACCGAAGGCCAGCGGGTCCGCTTTGACATCGTCTCTGGTCCCAAGGGACTCCAGGCCAGTAACGTTGTCGTGGAAGAAGAATAGAAAGTAACCTCCACGTTCTCTCCTTCTCCACGATAGGATAAGGT
>RFHZ01000550.1 GCA_003696125.1 Nitrospinota bacterium | reverse complement strand
CGGTACAGAATGCAAAGGCGGCAGCGGCAACCAAACCAGGAGCGTTTGTCGCCGGTGATATCGGGCCGACCGGCCAGCTCCTGCAGCCGCTGGGGACGTACACAGAGGATGAGTTCTTTGCCGCCTTTTGCGAACAGGTGGATGCGCTGGCCGAGGCAGGGGTCGATTTCTTCAGCATCGAAACGATGTACAGCCTGGAAGAAGCGCTCCTGGCCCTAAAAGCGGTGCAGAGAACGCAGCTCCCGGCCTTCGTCTCTCTGGCCTACCGGGTAACCCCTCGCGGGATCTACACCATGATGGGGGCAGAAGCGGGTACGGCAGCCCGGACCCTGGAGGAAGCGGGTGCTGCTGTGGTTGGGGCAAACTGTGAGGTCGAGATCACCACCATGATCAAGGTGGTGGAGACCATCAAGACACACACCACCCTCCCCATCATCGCCCAGCCCAATGCCGGACAACCGATACTGGAAGAAGGAAAGGCCCGGTATCAGCAGCAGCCAGAGGAGTTTGCCGCCCAGGTGCCGGCCCTGCTCCAGGCCGGGGCCCGCATAATCGGCGGATGCTGTGGTACCTCCCCGGAGTTTATCCGATGTGCCGTTGCTCAGATCTAACCCCTGGTCCTGCATGGCGAGGAGCACAGGCCGGGAAAAAGGGAAGGGAAAAGGAATGAAGCTACATGTTATCGCATGCGAGGTGTTTAAGGACGAGTTCCTCTACTGCCAGAAACCGGGAATGAGCTTTACCTTTCTCCCGCAGGGCTATCATCGGACCCCAGGACAGATGCCCCTGGCCATCCAGGAAGAGATCGATGCCGTTCCTTCCACCGTGGAGACCATCCTGCTCGGATATGGGCTGTGCAGTAACGGGGTGGTCGGCGTGCAGGCTCCCCATGTCCCCCTGGTCATCCCCCGGGTACACGACTGTATCGCCTTGCTCCTCGGCTCCTGGAAACGCTATACGGAAGAGATTGCCCGCTGTCCGGGTACCTTTTACCTGACCCGGGGGTGGATCGAATATGGAAAGAACCCCTATTCGGAGTACCTGCGTGAATACCTTCCCAAATACGGGAAAGAGACCGCAGAGTGGGTGGCCCGGGAGATGATGAAGCATTACCAGCGGGTGGTGCTGATCGATCACGGCCTCTGGGATATGGCCAGGTACCGCGCCTTTGCCCGGGAGATGGCGACCTTCTTCCACCTGGACTATGAAGAGATGCCCGGTTCGCTCACCTATGTGGAACGCTTCTTTGCCGGAAACTGGGATGAGGACTTTATCGTACTGCAAAGGGGAGAAAAGCTCGCCCAGGATGCCTTCATGTGCACCAGAGGGCTCTGCCTTTTCTGAGATCCTGGCCTGGGAAGGAGAAGAGGATGACCAGT
>RFHZ01000549.1 GCA_003696125.1 Nitrospinota bacterium | reverse complement strand
CGCCTATATCCGCCAGTTGTGTTGCCTGGGACTGGGGGGACAGATCGTGATCCCCGCCGTGCTGCAACAACTGCATACCCTGGTTTCCTCCTACGGCAACACCTTCTTCTGGATCGATGACCAGCATCAGATCGTCAACATGTACGACGAAACCTCCATGGATCCGGGTCTGATCAGCCGGTACCTGCAGGAGTACGTGGACAAGGCCGAGCAGGAGGTGATGCCCTCGGTGTCGGAGTGGCTCCGCACCGGAGGGGAGATCACGACCACAGAGCGGTTCGTGTCCCGCCGTTTCTACGAGTCGGCCCTGTACCATGAGATCTTCCATCCCCTCCGCTATCACCACACCGCCTATGTGTTTGTCCGGGAGCAGGAACGCATCCTGGGCATCCTGGCCCTGCACCGGGCACCTGGTGAGTCCCGTTATACGGCCAGAGAGGAACGGCTCCTGGTCTCTCTCATCCCCTATCTGGCCCATGCGCTGCACGGACCGGAAGAGGGGCCGTATGAGGTCATCGAAGGCAGAGAGACCGGCCTGCTGGTCTTCCATCCCTCGGGCAGACTGGAATACCTGAGCCGGCAGGGGAGCCGCCTCCTGTTCCTGGCCACCCACCCCCGGGTCTCGGCCCAGACGGTGCGTCCGGCCCGAGGTCCTCTCCGGGTTCCTGCTGATCTGGTGCGGTTATGCCAGGTCTTACAGGGGGTCTTTAACGGGGACCCGCACGCAGACCGGCCACCGGTCTGGCATCACCGCAATCCCTGGGGCCAGTTTACCTTCCGGGCTTACTGGCTCGAGCCCCTGCAAGGGGAGCAGGGACTGATCGGGATCACGGTACAGCGTCACGAACCGGTCCTCCTCTCTGCCCTGCGCCAGATGCAGGCACTGGGGCTGTCGGCCAGGGAGATGGAGGTGGGGATGGGAGTGTTCCGGGGCCTGGCACCACCAGAGATCGCCGGGCAGTTGTACCTCAGTGTGCACACGGTACTCGATCATATCCGGCGTCTTTACAGTAAACTGGGAGTGCATAGCCGGGAAGAACTGGTCAAGGTGTTGCTGCAACGGAAACCGGGAGAGGGAGGAGAAGCCGCTATTTACGCCTCTCCCAAATAGGCCTTGCGGATCGTCTCACTCTGCAGGAGACGGGAAGCCTGATCGTGCATGACGATCTGACCGGTCTGCAGCACATAGCCGCGATGGGCAATGGAGAGGGCCACGTTGGCATTCTGCTCCACCACCAGGATGGTGGTCCCCTGTCGATTGATCTCCTGGATGATCTGAAAGACCCTCTCTACCAGGACCGGTGCCAGGCCCATGGAGGGTTCGTCCATCAGGACGAGACGGGGACGGGCCATCAGGGCGCGGGCCATGGCCAGCATCTGCTGCTCCCCACCGCTTAAGGTCCCACCCAGTTGTCGCTCCCGCTCTTTCAGACGGGGAAAGAGCTGGTAGACCCGCTCAAAATCCTCCTCAAACGATGTCTCCCCCCGCTGCTGCCGGATAAAGGCTCCCAGCTCCAGGTTCTCCTTGACCGTCAGGCGGGGAAAGATGCGCCGGCTCTCCGGCACCGGCGAGATCCCCAGCTCCACAATACGGCGGGTGGGGAGCCCATGAATCGGTTGCCCCTGAAACTCGATGCTCCCCTGGGTCGGTCTGACGATCCCCAGGATCGTCTTCATGGTGGTGGTCTTCCCGGAGGCGTTTCCGCCGAGCAGGCAGACGATCTCCCCCTCTTGCACCTCCAGGTCGATCCCCTTGAGGACCTGCATGCGACCGTAATAGGTGACCACCCCACGCAGCTTAAGCATCCGTGCCTCGCCTCCCCAGATAAGCCTCGATCACGCGCGGATCATGCCGCACCTCCTCAAAGGAGCCCTCGGCAATCTTCTCCCCGTGATCCATGGCGATGACCCGCTCACAGATCCCCTTGACCAGGTTCATGT
>RFHZ01000548.1 GCA_003696125.1 Nitrospinota bacterium | reverse complement strand
CTGCAGGATGGCCTGCAGGCGCCGGTTGACCAGGGCCGGTGGCACTGCAAACGGGTTGGCCTCCAGCAGTCTGGTCACGAGCGCATCCTTTACCTGCCGGCGTGCCTCTTGCTCGACCCGTGCCTCCAGTTCCTGGCGGAGCTTCTCGCGCAGCTCTGCCACCGTCTCTCCGGCCCCAATACTCCGGGCAAACTCATCGGTAATCTCTGGCAGGACCCGGCGTTTGATCTCTTTGATCGTTACCCGAAAGCGCACCTCTTTACCGGCCAGCCTCTTGTCGGCATGATCAGGAGGGAAGGAGACGGTGATATCCCGCACTTCCCCTTTTTTCCCACCGATAAGCTGCGCTTCAAACTCCGGGAGCGTGGTCCCGCTTCCTACCTCCACCGATACGTTTTCCTGTCGGCCGTCTTCCAGCGGGACCTCATCGACAGAGGTTTCATAGTCGAGGATCACGTAGTGGCCTTCCGCCACCGTCGCCGTCTCCTCCTCCGCCTCCCACTGGCTATGCTCCTTTTGCAGGGCGGCAAGCGCCTTTTCCACGTCCGCTTCGGTGATGCGCACCACCTGCTCTGTAAACTCCCAATCCTGGTAGGTCGTGATCTCTATGGGAGGGAGAACCTCAACACTGGCCGTAAAACGTAACGCTTTTTTCTTCTCCAGGGCGATGTCTTCCACCTTCCCCTCGGTGACCGCCTGGATCCCTTCCGTCTCCAGGGCCTGCTGGTAGAGATCAGGGATCAGGCGCTGGAGCACTTCATCCTCCACACTGCCCCGGTAGTACCGCTCTAGAAGAGGCCGGGGAACTTTGCCTTTGCGGAACCCGGGGATCTGCACCCGTTTAGCCAGCTCCCTGTACGCCTTATCCAGTTCCTTTTCCACCACCTCTGCCGGCACCTCGACCTCTAAACGCTTCTCCCACGGGTGCACCTCGTGTACCGCCACCTTCATCTGCTTTTCTCCATTCACCTCTGGCAAATCCACACTCTCCTTACCGGAACAGGGTCGCCCCAACCTGATGCGAGAGGGGGGAGTCGAACCCCCACGGGTATCCCACTGGATCCTAAGTCCAGCGCGTCTGCCAGTTCCGCCACTCTCGCAGTCTTATTTCGGGGCGGTGGTGAGCCGCGAAGGACTCGAACCTTCAACCCACGGATTAAGAGTCCGTTGCTCTACCGATTGAGCTAGCGGCCCACCGAAAAAAGGTCGTGCTCTATGCGGGAGTTGAGAGCGGAAGAGGGCTCTCCCTACCCATCTGGTACGCCCGGCAGGACTTGAACCTGCGACCTACGGATTCGAAGTCCGGCGCTCTATCCAACTGAGCTACGGGCGCATAACCGGTTCCAACCGGTGTCCCATCCTTAAGCCGGGACACCAGGTACTGTCCAGGGTGAGCGATGGGATTCGAACCCACGACCACTGGAGCCACAATCCAGTGCTCTACCCCTGAGCTACGCCCACCATATCCTCCCTGACACCCCCTAGAGGATTCGAACCTCTGACCCTCGGATTAGAAGTCCGATGCTCTATCCAACTGAGCTAAGGGGGCTCATCTCTATCGGGGCGAGAGGATTTGAACCTCCGACCCCCTGCGCCCAAGGCAGGTGCGCTGACCAGGCTGCGCTACGCCCCGATCCCGTGGCCTTCTTTACCCGCTCACCCTCTCTGCCTGTTCAACCTGCCCGACAGGGGGATACTCCTCTGAGCAAGGCACCTCTCACCCCTCCTCGAGACCAGGAGTGTGTAAAGAAAGTTACCATAAGCAGAGAGGAAATGCAACTGGTTTTTCTGCGTCTAGGCCGGGCGGATGAAAGAGGAATCTCCCAGCAGTTCTTTTTGCAAGGTAATCAGGGTTTCGATCCCCTTTTGCGCCAGGGCCAATAGCTGATCCAGCTCCTCCCGGCTAAAGGGGGTCTCCTCTGCGGTCCCCTGGATCTCGACGAACTTCCCGCTCCCGGTCATCACCACGTTCAGATCAACCTGAGAAGCGGCATCTTCCTGGTAGTTCAGATCGACCATCGGTATGCCGGACACAATACCGACGCTGGTAGCGGCGACATAATCGAGCAGGGGAAAAGCGGGGAAGGTTATTCCCCGCTTTTCCAGACAGCGAAGCGCGTCGTAAAGCGCGACAAAGGCCCCGGTAATCGATACGGTTCGTGTCCCTCCATCCGCTTGAATGACGTCGCAATCGAGCCAGATGGTCCGCTCCCCCAGGGCGGCAAAATCGACCACTGCCCGCAGCGAACGCCCGATAAGCCGCTGGATCTCCTGGGTCCTCCCCCCTGGCCTCCCCCGGGTCGATTCCCGTGGACTCCGGGTCTCGGTCGCTCGGGGGAGCATGGCGTACTCGGCGGTAACCCATCCCTCACCCGTATCCTTGCGGAAGGGGGGTACCTTCTCCTCGACCGTTGCCGTGCAGAGCACCTTGGTATCACCGGCTTCGATGAAGACCGAACCCTCTGCATACTTCACGAATCCACGCGTGATCCGCACCGGTCGTAACTCATCGAATCGTCTCCCGTCACTGCGTCGTTCCATCCTTTCCACTGTCTCTCCTACCTTGCATTAACCGCAGAGTCCGCAGAGAACGCAGAGAAGACCAGAAAAATATCCTCTGCGAGTTCAGCGTTCTCTGCGGTAAATTATCACGCTACGCTACCGGCTAAAAGAGAGCACGTTCGGCTAACGGCATATCCGTTCGCACATGACCGCTTAAGGTTTCGATTTCCTTGCCCTCTACCAGGAGT
This sequence comes from Nitrospinota bacterium, assembly GCA_003696125.1. Taxonomy (GTDB): domain Bacteria; phylum Tectomicrobia; class Entotheonellia; order J063; family J063; genus J063. Next base: position 230 of record RFHZ01000548.1, on the reverse strand, counting down.
TGAACCCGCCTGACCTCAGGGAAGTTCTGGGTCAGGCTGTCGACAATGCTATAGATGGTCAACAACTCCCACCAGCTCCCCCCCGGATGGTCCTCCTGCAAGGCCGAGGAGAAATCGACGTACGCGGTCCCCTCGGTATCCAGATAGACTCCTCGCACCCTGGTCCGCGCAGGGAGGAGGCGTCGATTTCCCTGTTGAGGACCGGTATCAAAGCCTGCAAGGTGGCCCTG
>RFHZ01000547.1 GCA_003696125.1 Nitrospinota bacterium | reverse complement strand
TCTCCACCTTGATGAGTGCCCATCTGGCTGCCTGTGTTCCCAACGTGCGCATCCTGGAAACCGATGTGGATGATGTGCCCTGGAAGGATGCAATCGTGACCGATCCGCCGGTGATCGAAGAGGGGCATCTCTTGATTCCCAACAAACCGGGCTGGGGCACGGAGCTGAACGAGGAGGAGATCGCTAAGCATCCCCTTTAGGAGAAGAGGCAAGCCGGGCTTCAGCCACACGACGGGCAGCCATCTCGGTTGTCATGCCTTCTGTGGTCGCCAGGTGGAAGATCTCTTGTAAGGCGTGCCGGATGCCTTCGATCACCCGTTGCTCTGCCTCTGCCTGCGACCAGCCCATGGTCTCTATACCCGGAATACCCAGGACAGCACCGGCATTGACCACGTAGTCGGGTGCATAGAGGATCTCCCGCGCCTGGAGCCTGTCTGCATCTTCCGGGGTGGCAAGCTGGTTGTTGGCCGCCCCAACCACTGCCTTACACTTCAGTAGAGGGATCGTATCCCGGTTGAGGATACCGCCCAGGGCACAGGGGGCAAAGATGTCGCACTCTGTCGTGTACACATCGTCAGGAGCAACGAACGTTACCGGCAGGGTCTTTAAGAGCTCCTGTACCACTTCCTCGTCGATATCGCTAAAGTAGACCTCCGCCCCGGCGGCACACAGGCGCTCGATCAGGGATCTTCCCACGCTCCCGGCCCCCTGGACAAGGATCCGGCGTCGGTGAAGCGAAGGAGATCCAAAGAGCTGGGCGCAGGTAACCTGCATCCCGGTAAACACCCCTATTGCCGTGAGCGGGCCGGTATCGCCTGCCCCGCCCGCTGCTGGAGTACGTCCAAAGATATAGGGAGCCCCGGTTTCTGCAATGATGTCCATATCTGCGGCCGAGGTTCCGACATCGGGTCCGGTGTAGAACAGGCCGCGAAGCTGGTGCACCAGGGTCCCATAGTGTCGTAGCAGGGTGGGACGTAATCGCTGGTCGAAGTCAGGAGGAAGGGCGATGACCGCCTTCCCTCCTCCCATGGCGATACCGGGAATGGCAAACTTATACGTCATGGCTGCCGCAAGACGCATGGCGTCCTGGACCGCCGCAGGCAGATCCGGGTAGGTCTTCATCCGGGTACCGCCTCCGGCCGGACCCAGGCGAGTCGAATGGATGGCGATGACGATCCAGGCGCCGGTAGGGTGATCAAAATGAATGATGACAGCCTCTCCATCCCAGGATCTGAGCAAAGATTCCATGCTGTGCTCTCCTTGTTCTCTCCAAAGTCTCCCCGCTCTTACCGACAGGATGTCTCTACTTCAGTCTTACCGGCAAGTAAGGAGTAACGTTCGGACAAAATCCAGTGTAGAGATCGCTGTGAGGGGCAAATACCGTTTCAGGCCCAGGAAGAGTCGCTAAATGATCAGCCCTTCCTGGAGGATATTGTAGCATCTTTCGGCATGTTTGACGACTGCTGTAGCGGATCGGATCCAGCAGCAGGCCGCAGCCGTATCCTGGCTGGTACAGTTGCGGCTTGCCACTGGATCGCTTTTGTCACCTGGGAAGGGGGCCATTATCTGTCAGCGATGGGTAGAGAGTTTTCTGGAAACACCCCCCTGATATGGGCTGCTAGAAAGGCTTTACAGAGATGGTGAGGCTGGTAGAATCACCATCGCTCCTTTCATACCGGCTTCATAGTGTCCGGACAAGAAGCTACCAAACTCCCACTGCCCCTGGGCATCAGGCGGAACCCTAAAATATAACCTTACCTCGCTGTGAACCCCTTTGAGCACGTAACCGGCGGCACCGGCACGCAGGGCTTCAAAGAAGAAGGCTTCTTCGTGCATGGTGAGAATAAGGTGATATCCAGCAGGGCGATATCTGGGCGATGTTGTCGTACCAAGGCCACCGCCTCGGTACCATTACCAGCCTGCCCTATCACCTCCAGATCCGCTTCCTCCTCGAGCAAAGCTACCAGACCCTCTCGTACTACAGCATGGTCATCAGCGATGATCAGGCGGATGAGTGCCGACATTGGTCTCTGCCTCCTTGGCTCTGACGATCTCCTTTGGTGTTGAATATCGGAGAGAGAGGAATGGTGACACGTACCATGGTCCCTCGACCAGGAGCACTGTCCACGGTCACTCGACCACTTACTAGCGAAGCGCGCTCCCGCATACCGGCAATCCCTAATCCTCGACTCTGATCCGGTGCCGAAACCACCGTGGAGGGATCAAAACCTTGCCCATCGTCTGTCAAGGTCATAACGACCTGCTCCTGGGCACACTCTAAAGAGATGGTAAGGTGTCTGGCTTTACTGTGGCGAGTAACATTACTCATCGTCTCCTGGGCGATACGAAAGAGGATCGTTTCTATCTCACGTGGTAGCCTCCCTGTCAGGCCGTGCGTGTCAATGGTTACCGTTCTTCCGACGCCTTTAGGGGTGGGAGGAGGTCACCTGGGCTCATTTTGAATCCGGGGAAGTCATCTTTCATCAAGGAGATTGGGGTGATCGAGTCTATGTAATCCTGTGAGGAACGGTGGAAGTAGTGCGTGAGGAAGAAGGTGGCGAGGAAACCCTTCTTGCTCGACTCACAGAGGGAGAGTGTTTCGGTGAGCTCGCTGTACTGTGCGAAGCACCGCGCACGGCTACAGTCCGGGCCATCACCAGTATCGATGTGCTGACACTCCATCGGAGTGCCTTTACCACCCTGTTCGCACACCTGCCTGCACTGCGGGATAGTTTCCAACGGATGAGGGAGGAACGAACCAGAAAGGATCGCCTGCGAAAGCAACCATTCTCCTCTTGGCTGTAGTTCCCATTACGTAGACAGAATTGTTTCTCTGCATGTTGGTTTAAGAAGCTTCTCTGTGATTGAAGAAGTACGGCCTTACCGGGTAGTGGTGGTGCTTTTCCACCACCTGCACGATATGCACCACCAGTTTGCCCTCTAGACACCACCACTCCCTTGCCTTTCCCCCTCCCTACTCGCTCTTGTATCTCTTTGGAATACAAGCTGTTATGTAAAAAATTTCCCCCTCTTTTCTCAATCCCTGTTCTGGCACCAGCCTTGCACCCCCCTCTTTCCGCAAGCCACACAGCCTGAGAGTGAGCCCATCAGGCAAGCATTTCCTCCACAGCCCAGGTAGCCCCTACCTGGGCTGACGCCTACCACCAACAGGATGTCATCTGACCAACAGTAGAAGCTGCCATTCACTCTCCGGTTTCGGCGGGAGAGAAACGTTTTTCGCCAGAGAGGAGGTGAGGTCGAGCAAGCAGTGCACAGGCGCGTCAGGGGCGGTCACGCCCGGACGCAAGGTGTTGGGAACAGGGTGATGGTGCTGACAAGATCATGAGGAGGAGAAACGATGAGGAAAGGCCTTCTAGGGAGTTGGATCCTGGGAGTACTTCTGCTGCTCTCCCTTGCCACTGAGACGGCTGCGGTCGAGATCCTGGCCCGGGGACGGATCCGCATCAAATGGGGTGTCACCAACTTCTCGGAATTCAGTAACTTTGGCAACACGCAGACCGAGCTCGATATCCCGGCCCAAGACGATGATACCCTCTTTCTGGTGCGCCAGCGCTTTCGCAACTGGTGGACCTTTAAGGCCAATGAACACCTGCGAGCGGTCTGGGGCATGGAGATCGGCTATCTCGATCTCGGGGTGGCGGAAAACACGGAAGGGGCCGATCTGCCCGGTAATCGCGTGGGACGCGGCTCGGGTGGCGGCACCGGTGCCGATGGCGTCAATGTAGAAACGAAAAACCTCTACCTCCAGTTCGATGTCCCCTATACCCACCTGGAGGCCCTGATGGGCCTGATCCCCTTTGGGGCCGACCCGCTGACCGATGGTGCCTTTACCGGGGACGATATCCCGGGCGTCTGGGTACGAGGCCCCTTGGGCCCGGTCGATATCCATTTTGTCTGGTCACCCCTCCAGCGGCATCCTTTCAGCCAGCGGGGATTTCCCGAAAACCGGCAGTCGCGGGCCAAAAACGCCTACTTCTTCAGCTTTGGCTACACCATCCCTGATGGGATTATCCCCTGGGTCAAGGGGCTCCGGGTGGGAAGTGGCTTCAACTACATCGACGACAACACCACCCGCGGAGAGGGCTTTACCACTGAGGCCTACATGACCGGCCTCAACGTGGCCGGACAGATCGGCCGCTTTCGTTTCAAGAACCACTTTGCCTACGCCTGGGAACAGTCTGGAGCGGCATCTAAACGCGCAGCCAGCGATGATTTTGGCCTGCGGAGCTCTGGTCTGGCCCCAGACCCGGAACCGGCCCGGCGGCACGGCATCTTCAACAAGTTCGAACTCCGCTTCCCCCTGGGACCAGGGCACTTCAAGTTTGTTAACCTCTTCGTCTCCGGGGATAGTGATCGCTCGCGGGGGGATCTCAAGGAACGACCAACACAGGATCTCAGTGCCCTGCCGCGCGAGTTTGCCTTTACCACGGATAACTTCTTTCCCGGGACCGAGATCGTCTTTGGCAACCTGGTGGATGAGTTGATCCTGGTGGAGACGATCCCCAACGATGACCTGGGGTTGATCTTTAACATGTTCGGCTACACCCTCAAGCCGACCCCGACCACCTCTGTGGGACTGGTGGTGGCCCCCACCTGGTCGGCCGCCGGCAACCCGAACAGTAAAGACGGCAGTAAATATATGGGGACCGAGATCTCGCTCCCCCTGGAGATCAAGCTCTGGGACCAGCTCTCGGTCCGCCTCACCCCGGCCTATTTCATCACGGGCGGGTTCTTTGAGCTGGATCCCACCATTCCCGGGGCCAATCAGGCGGCACGCGCCGCCCGGGAGGATCCCTCGGATGTCTGGCTCATCGCGGGACGCTTCCAGTTTGTGTATTGAGCCCCGCATCGGGGGATGTGAGAACAGGCGAGCCGGCAAGGGGGAGCGGAGAGAGGAAAACTGCTGCTCCCCTTGCCGGTTCGGCGATGCAGGTCTCGTGTTCATCGCTTCTCCTGTTACCGGGGGAAGTGCGCACAGGGAGGAGAAACGG
>RFHZ01000546.1 GCA_003696125.1 Nitrospinota bacterium | reverse complement strand
TTCTGGGGAATGTAGCGGATTTCTCCTGCCACGGCCAGACTGATCCAGAGCAGAGAGAGAAGCAAAACGCCTATACCGACACTATAGGAAAACTTCTGGCTCATCTTTTTCCCCCCTTACGATCGTTGACTTGCGTATATTCGGTATCCCACGCGATAAAGGCATGAGCAATACGTGCCCAGTGGGGATAAAAAGGGAGTGATGCTGCCTCCAGAACTCGCGCACAGAACTGGGGAATCCAGGAGGCCAGATGTGCCTTGAGGAAGCGATGCTCTTTCTCCCCGTACAGCCGAACCCCCTCTTCCTCCCCTCGCTCCCTGGCTTCTGCTTCCCGCTGGCAGAGGCAGGCCATATATTCCAGCTCCATGCTGATGTGATCGGGCAGATCTTTGTAACCGGCGTCCGGGTAGAGCCCCTCCTCTCTATACATCTGCAGCACTTCCAGCGTGCACTCTCCCATCACCCATCCGCCCGGGGTGCGATAGACCGATTCGTAAGGGTGGGCGAGGGGAGAGGCCGGACCGACAAAGAGCCGGTTGTATTCTACCCGGAGCGCTTCCAGGGTCGTGGCCATGTCCTGGGTAGCCAGCGTTTCCAGGTACCGGGCCAGGGAGGTGCTCTCCTGTACGAGAGCATCGATCTGCAGGGCATGGGCCGCCTCGTGCACCAGGGTGACCAGCCGGTTTTGGGCCCCGTCCTGGATATGAATCTGCTCCGGAGGACGAAAGCCGGAGCAGAGGCTCACGTACAGGTGGATGCGGGGAAGGGTGATGAGAGAAAAACCGGTCATCAGTGATTCTCCACCTGTCGTGCTTTGCCGGGAAGGTACTCGCTGATCCGCTCCACCGTCTCCGGGATGGAGCGCTCCCGTCCCTCTTGAATCTCCCAGATGGAGATCACCGGGAAGAATTTAGAGAAGAGGGCATAGAGGAAGATGAAGAGGGCAAAACAGCCGGCCATGGTGGACCACTCGACCCAGGAGGGGAAGTACGGGGCAACGGTATAGGGGAGACGCGGCCGCACCAGGGTCGGGACCACGATGAGGTAGCGCTCCAGCCACATGCCGAGGATGACGAAGAGGGAGGCGATGACCGTCCCGGTGATGGTACGGGTACGGCGATTACAGAGGATGGTGAAGGGGATCACGAAACAGGAGGCGACCATGGTCCAGAAATAGGGGGCAAACTCCCCGGTGATCTTGGAGTAAAAGACGGTCATCTCTACCGGCTCGTTGCCGTAAAAGGCGGTGAGATACTCGGCAAAGGTGAAGTAGAACCAGAGGAAGGTCATGACCAGGAGGAGACGTCCCAGGTTCTCGAAGTGAACCGGTTTCAGGTAGTCCTCCAGGTGGTAGGCCTTACGCAGCACGGCCATGGCCACGATCAGGGCCCCGATCCCGGAGTACATGGCTCCCATGACAAAGTAGGGACCGAAGATGGTGCTGTGCCACATCGGCTGGACCGTCATCCCGAATACCCAGCCCAACACGGAGTGCACGGAGACCGCGATCGGGATGATCACCACGGCCAGTATGGAGACCAGGAAATGTAGAATCCGTTCCTGTCTTGGGGTCCCTTTCCATCCCAGTGCCAGGATCCGGTACAGGAGCTTATAGCGGGGAACATGATCTCGCAGCAGGGCGATATCCGGGATCATGGGCAGGTAGAGGTAGATGATGGTGACCACCAGGTAGGTGTTGATGGCGGTCACATCCCAGATAAGCGGGGAGCGGGGATGGGCCCGCGTAAAGACGAAGTAGGCCCTGTCCGGTCGTCCCAGGTCCAGGAGCACGTTGAAGACCCCGAAGAAGAGGACCAGCACGGCCAGGGCTTCCGCTGCCCGGGTAATGGGACGACGCCATTCGGCCTGGCAGAGGCGCAAAATGGCCGAGACGAGCGTGCCGCCGAAGCTGATCCCGATGAAGAAGACGAAGTTGGTGATATAGAAGCCCCAGTACACCGGCTTGTTCAGTCCGGTGACCCCGAGGCCGTAGAGGAGCTGGTATCCCCAGGACAGAAAGGCCCAGATAAAGATGGCCAACAACACCGCCCCCAGCACGTAGAACCCCTTGCCGGTCCGCATGATGGGGGCAACAAGCCGTGCATCTTCTCCTAAGGCATTGTTATACGTCACCTTCTCCATGCTATGCTCCCTCACTCAGATAGTAGACCTTGGGTTCGGTACCGAGATCTTCCAGCCATCGAAAGGCACGGGGACTACGGGTGAGTGTGGCTACCTGGCTGTTCGGGTCGTCCAGATCGCCAAAGGTGATCGCCTTGGCCGGACAGGCCTGGGCACAGGCCGGCAGGTAATCCCCTTCCACCAGGTCCCGCTGCTCCGCCGCCGCCTTTTCTTTGGCCTGGATCAGGCGATGATGGCAGAACGTGCATTTCTCTATGACCCCTTTGGGCCGGACCGAAACGTAAGGATTGAGCGACTGTTTCATCTCTTCAGGCCACTGGGGCGCATACCAGTTAAAGAACTTGACCGTATAGGGACAGGCATTGCCGCAGTACCGACATCCGATGCATTGCGGGTAGATCTGCGCCACGATCCCTTCCTGGTTCTTATAGGTGGCGCTGGTCGGGCAGACCTTGGTACAGGGTGGATTATCGCAATGCATACACGGCCGCGGCATGAACCGGGCCTTGATGTTGGGATATTCCCCTTCGATGAGCGGTAACACCTCCATCCAGAAGATGGCACGTCCCCTGGCCGTCTCCTCGGGACCGGCAAAGGGGACGTTATTCTCCTGCCGGCAGGCCACCACACAGGCCTGACAGCCGGTGCACTTGTCTAAATCGATGACCATTCCCCAACGTGCCATGTTTCTCCCCTCATGCGTATGAACCACCAGCAGGTGTGCCCGTTGCTAGGCGAGCAGCACCGCGTTGTTCTTTATACCGTAGGCTTTCCTTTCTCTTCTGCCTTGTAGATCTTGACCCGGGTACCAAACCAGGTGGGAAATCCGGCCAGCGGCTCTAAGGTGCTGGCGATCAGCCGGTTCGGATTGGCCCCGCGATCGGTGGCCCACCTGCCGTACGCGGTGTGGCCCTGGCCAAAGGGGATATTGACCACCTCTGGCATCGTTCCCGGGTAGAGTTTGGCCTGCACCAGGATTTTTCCCAGGGGGGATTCGACCCAGACCAGGTCGCCATCGGCAATGCCGAGTTCGTGCGCCGTCTCCGGATTGATCTCCACCCAGGAGTCCCACTTGACCTGGACGTGAGGGCCGATGATCTCCTGCAGGAACGGCTGGTTGGCGCTTCGTCCCAGCCCCTGCGTCATCAATTTATAGGTATTCAGGTAGAAGGGGTACTCCTTTTCCTCTTCGCCGGCCTGAGGGGGCTCGAAGTGGGGGAGGTAGAGGAGGTCCCCCTTGGCTTCCAGACCCAGGGTGGCCAGCAGGGCTTCCCGCTCTTCTGGAGAGAGCGGAGCGGACGGGTCTTTCCCGGTACGTATCCACTCCTCCAGGCGTTGTTGCAGGTGCTGGGAGAAGAACTCGAACTTGCCGGAAGGGGTCTGGAAGATGCGGTCCCATTCCCCAAAGATATAGGCCGGGTCCCACCAGCCCCCCTTTTCCAGGAGCTGTTCCCACATCTCGTCAAAGGTGCGATAAGAGGGATTCCATACCCCGCGTCTGGCCAGCAGCGCGATCCACGGCTCTTCGGTGAACGTCTCCACGATGTTCCCGCGTCGCGCCTCAAAGAGTCCCTGCGCGCTGTAGTGGATGACATCCAGGAAGTTCTCCCAGGGAAAAGCCTCCTTGATCCCTCCTCCCATCTGCTGGGCGATGGTGATCAGGGTATCCCCGGTGGCACGGGTATCGTAGAGGGGCTTGACCACCGGCTTGCCCAGGCCAAAGAGGGAGTACTTGGCCACCGGGAGCATCGGGTCGTCCTGCCAGCGCTCCAGGTAGGTATGATCGGGCAGGATCAGGTCGGCCTGGGCGCTGCTCTCATCCAGAAAGGGTGAGAAGCTCACGATGAAGGGGATCTTGGCCAGGGCCTGTGCCGTCTTTTCGATGGGAGGCAGGGAAAAGAGGGGGTTGGTATAGTAGAGAAAGAGGGTATCGATCGGGTACGGTTTTCCCTGCAGGAGGTTTTCCGGGATGAGCTGGGGGATGTTCCGGGCCAGCGGGAAGGAGGGTGGAGTAGTAT
>RFHZ01000545.1 GCA_003696125.1 Nitrospinota bacterium | reverse complement strand
GTGTTACAGTCGGGGAAGGGTGGAGGGAAAGAGGATAGATTCTCGCCGGTATTCGTAAGTGCGGTGGCCGCAGTCAGCTACCCGGACGATCCTTCTTCCCACCTGCTGCACCACTGCCACCAGATCCTGACCCTGTGAGAGCTCGGTCCTGGCTGGCTACTTATCGACAGACATCTGCAAAAGGTTTAGAAGGATTTATCCCGAGGTTTAGGGCGCAAGGCGTGCCCTGATTCCCCTGGAAAACAAGCGGAACTTCCTGGAGGTGTCGGGGGAGGTCATCGAGCGGGTGGACCCGATCTTCTTCTCAGATCCGCTGACGGCAGCGATGAAGGCCTTGGGAATGACGTAGAACTTGGGCCTGGACTTCTCCAAGCTGTTGGGCGAGAATGAATGTCAAATGAACCGCAGAGAACGCGGAGATCGCAGAGGATACTTCTCCGCGTTCTCTGCGGTAAAGTGCAGATGGAACCTCAACCTGGTCCCGGTCAGCGAAGAAGGGAGAAGATCATGGCAGAGGAGAAGAGAGCAAAGCTCTATCTTGCCGGTCCGGAGGTGTTTTTGCCGGATGCGGTCGAAAAAGCCAGAGAGCAGCAAGCCCTCTGTGCCCGCTACGGCTTCATCGGGCTGCATCCCATCGATAACAACATTGATGTGCAGGAGCGCGACCCCACCCAGATCCTGGAGATCTACCGGGCGATTCGCCTGTTTCGCGGTGATGTGCATGCGTTACTCGTCCGCTTCTCTACCGATGCCCTCCTCTCTGCCCTCAAGATCTATATGGGAGACATCCACCAGATCTACCAGTGCGATATCGTGGTCGCCAACTGTAACCCCTTCCGAGGCGCCTTGATAGATGACGGTACCGCCTATGAACTCGGTTTCGGGAATGCGCTGGGAAAGCCGTCCTACGGGTACATCGACCAGATGATTCCTGCGGTCGAGAACATCGTCAAACGCTACCCCTGCACCATCAGGGAGGATGGGGTTCCCGTGGACCAGGATGGCTATCTGGTGGTGGATGACTTCGGCACGGCCATCAACCTGATGATGCAGTGCGGGATGCTGATGAGCGGGGGACGGTTAATCGAGGGCAACTTCGAGCACTGCCTGCAGGCGATCCGCGCCGATCTCGACTCCGGAACCCTCCGCCTACCACGGGAAGCGGCAGACCGGTAGGGACCCTCATGCCTGAAAAGAGGGGGAGAGAAAATGGGGAAAGAAGGTCGATTTTTCTACAGAGACGATTGACAAGCCTTCCAGGGTTCGGTATCATTTGCAGAAGGTATAGACGAACAGACCCCATGAATCTTCCGAGAGAGGGAGAGAAAGAGAGGGAGTAATGTCCAGAAAGAAAAGAGTGCCCGATGAATTTGCAGAGCTCTCCCAGGCGATTTCTGAGGCGATCGCTCGCTCCAAAGAGGTGCAGGAAGCCCTGAATCATCTCCATGAGAAGAACCTGCTCGGGGCCCAAAACCTGATCTCTCTCGTCTTGCAAATCGAAATTTCGTCTATCGAGAAAGAGGTGAGTCAAGGAGAGAATGCCCGGCGGCTTTCTCCTCCTGGGCGGCGCGTGTACCAGGTGGATGGGCGGAAGCTGTCGGCAAAAGAAATCGCTTTTGAAGACTACTTTGCCCGCCACTTCAACGAGCAAGAGTGGCTCAAAAAATGGCATCTGCGTCTCGATTCACCTTCAGAAGAACGTCCTCCTTTCTCCGAATCTAATGCCCCATAACATGTATCGATCCCTGGTGGCTGGGACCTGGCAGGAGAGCAGGAAGAGCCATGAACGAGTGTACAGAGGCCGGAGAGCCTATCGAACTCCCTATCGACGGGATCCTCGATCTGCACACCTTTCCTCCCGGCGAGGTCAAAGATCTGGTCACCGACTACCTGGCCCTCTGCCAGGAGCGAGGAATCCTTGAGGTACGTATCATTCATGGGAAGGGGACCGGCACCTTGCGACGCACGGTGCATGCATTGCTCCGACGCCTCCCGGAGGTCGCCGCCTTCCGGTTGGCCGGAGAGGAGGCGGGAGGTTGGGGAGCAACGCTGGTGGAACTCCGTCCCCGCCAGGGGCACACATCTTAGGGAGGAGAACAAGGAAAGGTGATGATCCGATCCAATTATCATACGCATTGTGTGTTTTGTGATGGAAAGGGAGATCCGGAGGAATACGTAAAGAGGGCTATCGGGCAGGGGATGACCGCGCTGGGATTCTCCTGTCATGCTCCCCTCCCCTTTCCCAATGCCTTTGCCATGCCGGCCGAAAACTTCCCCGCCTATGTCTCCCGTATCAAGGCCTTGCAGCAGCAATACCGGGACATCCTCCCCATCTTCCTGGGGCTGGAGGTCGATTTTATCCCGGGCATAGAGTCCTTTCAGACAACGTTCTCCTCTTCCCCTGCTCTTGACTACACCATCGGCTCTGTGCATTACGTCGATCTGGACGAGGAAGGGAACCCCTGGCCGATCGATTCCGATGAGGCCACCTTTGCCCGGGGGATAGCCACCATATTTCACGGTGAGGTTCGTCCAGCCGTAGAGCGCTACTATGCCCTGATCCGGCAGATGGTAGAAGAACGCACGCACGATGTGGTGGGACATCTCGATGTGATCAAGAAGTACAACCACCAGCAACGGTATTTTTCCGAGGAGGAAAGCTGGTACCGGGCGGCTGTAGAGGAAACGCTGGCCGTGCTGGCCGCCTCTTCCATGATCGTGGAGGTGAACACGGCCGGCCTGCAAAAACCGGTGGGCGAGATGTACCCGAGTCGAGCGATTCTCAAAAGGTGCCGGGAACTGGACATCAGAGTGATGATCAACTCCGATGCGCACACTCCTGCCCACCTGCAGGCCCACTTTGCCGAAGCCGCCTCCCTGCTCCAGGAGATCGGGTACAGGGAAGTCTACCAGCGGACATTGAACGGCTGGGAAGCGGTCCCTCTCACCCCTTAAAAGAAGGATTTCACCGCCGCGATGATGTCCTCGGTCTGGGGAATGACCAGGGGGACGAGAGCCGGGCTATAAGGCATCGGCACGTCCTTGGCCGCCACCCGCTTGATCGGTCCATCCAGGTAATCGAAGCGCTCCTCGCAGATCAGGGCAGCGATCTCTGCCCCGGTGGAACCGGTTTTACACTCCTCTTCGGCAATCACCACCCGGTTGGTCTTCTCCACGGAGCGAAAGATGGTCTCCTTGTCCAAAGGGGCAAGGCTGCGGGGGTCTACCACCTCCAGGCTGATCCCCTCCGGCTCCAGCTTGGCTGCAGCTTCCAAGGCCTTGTGCACCATGGGACCGGTCGCGATGACGGTGACATCGGTTCCCTCGCGCTTGATGTCTGCCTGTCCTAACGGAATCACATACTCCTCTTCCGGAACCGGACCTTCCATGCTGTACATCCGCTTGTACTCGAAGTAGAGGACCGGGTCCTTGCTCCGGATAGCCGCCTTCATCAGTCCTTTGGCATCGTAAGGGGTGGAGGGCACCACCACGCGAAGTCCGGGGATGTACATGAACCAGGCTTCGAGTGTCTGGGAGTGTTGGGCAGCGATGAGGCGGGCGGCACCACAGGGGAGGCGAATGACCAGGGGAACATCGGTCTGTCCACCGAACATGTAGCGGATCTTGGCCGCCTGGTTCACGATTTCATCCATACAACAGGTGACAAAATCGACGTACATGATCTCGGCGATGGGACGCATCCCGACCAGGGCCGCTCCTAAGGTGACGCCGGCAATGCCCGATTCAGAGATCGGTGTCTCGCGGATCCGATCAGGAAACTTCTCGGCGATCCCCTTGGTGACCCCGTACGGTCCCCCGTGGGCAATCACATCCTCTCCCAAAACAAAGACACGATCGTCTCGCTCCATCTCCTCCAGGATTGCATCGCGAATGGCCTCGCGAAAGGAAATTGTGCGCATGCCTGTCTCCTTCTTATGCTTTAGATACCACGTCTTCAAATACCTCTTCCGGGGGCGGAAATGGACTCGAGGAGGCAAATTCCACCGCTTCTTCGATCTCGCGCCTGACCGATTCCTCTATCTGTTTCGCCTCGGCCTCGGTAAGGAGGCTCTTGTCCTGGAGAAACGCCTGGAAGAGTTTGATCGGGTCTCGTTTAGACCATTCGGCAACCTCCTCTTTGCTCCGGTACTGCTGGGCATCGCCGAGGGAGTGTCCATGGAAACGATACGTCTTGCACTCGACCAGCGTAGGCCCTTCTCCCCTGCGGGCCCTGCTGATGGCCTGATGCGCCGTCTCATAGACGGCCATGACATCCATGCCGTCTACGCTCACCCCGGGCATGCCGTACGCCACGGCCATATCGGCGATATCGGTCACCAGGGTGACCTTCTCCTGGGGAGTCCACTGCGCGTAGCGGTTGTTTTCGCAGACAAAGACGACCGGGAGTTTCCAGACTGCTGCCATGTTGAGTCCCTCGTGAAATGGACCCCGATTGGCCGCACCATCCCCGAAGAAGCAGACCGTGACCTGGTCGGTCTTACGCATCTGAATGGCCAGAGCAGCACCGGTAGCCATCCCGATCCCACCGGCCACGATACCGTTGGCCCCCAGCATGCCGATGGAAAAGTCGGCGATGTGCATGGAGCCTCCCTTTCCTTTGCAGTAACCGGTAACCTTCCCGAAGAGTTCGGCCATCATGCGTTTCACATCTGCCCCTTTGGCGATACAGTGTCCATGCCCGCGATGGGTACTGGTGATATAGTCCTCTTTGCGCAGATTCGCACAGACCCCAACGGCAACGGCTTCCTCTCCGATGTAAAGATGCAACGCTCCCTGCACATTCCCCCGGGATGACTCATAGAGGGCGGTCTCCTCAAAGATCCGAATCTTGAGCATGGTGCGGTACATCTCCAGTAATTTTTCTTTGGATAGATCCATACGATGCTCTCCTCATCTAGTCTGGAACACAAGTTCAACCCTGTCTAAGAGAGTTGTAACACAGGGAGACCTCTCCGTCAAGAGGTGGACAGGAACCCGGCTCGGTGATTCCCGTACGTGAGCGGCAGGCCTTTTACCGTTTTCCAGTCGTGATCAGCGGTTTGAGTTTGGTTTTGACATCGACCTGCCAGAAGACCAGGATGGGACTGGCCACAAAGATGGAAGAGTAGGTACCGGTGATGATCCCCACCAGCAAGACAAAGGCAAAGTCATGGATCACCGGTCCTCCTAAGAAGAAGAGGGCCAGAACCACCAGTAAGGTTGTGCCAGAGGTCAGGATCGTTCGACTCAAGGTCTCGTTGATGCTCCTGTTGATCACCCCCGCATACACCTCACGTTTCCGGAAGCGAAGGTTTTCCCGGATGCGGTCGAAGACGACAATGGTATCATTCAGGGAGTACCCGGCAATGGTGAGCAGGGCGGCGATGACGGTGAGGGTAAATTCCTTGTTCAAGGCGGTGAATATGCCGACCGTAATGATCACGTCGTGCACCAGAGCCAGGACCGCGGCGATCCCAAAGCGAAACTCGAAGCGCCAGGAGATATAGATGAGGACGCCGATGGTGGCATAGATGAGCGCCAGCAGGGCCTGCCGTCGCAGCGCAGTGCCGGCTTTGGGACCCACCTGGTCCACCCGCAGCACCTCAAACTCTTCCTTGAGTTCGCTTTTCAAGGTCTCCTGGATCTGATGACGCAACTCCTGCAACGGCTGATCGGTCTCCTGAACCCGGATGAGGATGTCTCTCCCCTCGCCTGCCGCCTGGATGATGCTCTTGCCCAGGCCGATCTTCTGCAGCGCCTGTCGAATCTGCTCGATGGGAAGAGGACGGGGGAAGCGGAACTCGAGCAGCGTTCCCCCGGCAAAGTCGATCCCATAGTTGGGTCCCTTCACCAGCAGGAGCAGGAGGGAGAGGAGAATCAGTATTCCGGAAGCGAGGAGGCATTTCCTCATCTTCCCTACAAAATCGAAATTTGTTCCCGGCTTGATCAGTTCCATGATTCCTCCGTTGACCCTTTAAGCGTTCATTGCAATCGTTCCCAGACTAGATACTCAACTGGCTGACCTTGCGTCGGCTCAGGATATGCTCAAAGATCACCCGCGAGACAAAGACCGCGGTGAACATAGAGGCCGCAATACCCAGGGAGAGGGTAACGGCAAACCCCTTGACCGGTCCGGTGCCGAACTGAAAGAGGACCAGGGCGGCGATGACCGTGGTCACGTTGGCATCGACAATGGTAAGAAAAGCCTTGGAAAACCCGGCATCCACCGCGGCACGTATCGTTTTTCCTACCCGCAACTCCTCCCGGATCCGTTCAAAGATCAAGACGTTGGCATCCACCGCCATACCGATGGTGAGGAGGATTCCCGCAATCCCGGGGAGGGTCAGGGTGGCATGGAAGTAGGCCAGGGCACCGGTCAGGAGAACCAGGTTGAGGAAGAGGGCCACATCGGCGATGACGCCAGAAAGACGGTAGTAAATGATCATGAAGATGAGCACCAGAATCCCTCCCACCAGGATGGCCGTGATCCCCTGCCGGATCGAGTCTGCTCCCAGGGAAGGACCCACGGTTCGATTCTCCTCGATACGCACCGGGGCAGGAAGGGCGCCGGCCCGCAGCACGATGGCCAGGTCTCGTGCCTCCTCGATGGTAAAGAGCCCGGTGATCTGGGCCCGTCCTCCTCCGATCCGTTCCCGAATCACCGGGGCAGAGTAGACCGTGTTATCCAGGACAATGGCCAGTCGCTTTCCCACATTTTCCGCCGTGATGCGTTCAAAGAGCTTGGCTCCTTCCTTATCAAAGGAGAGAGAGACGTACGGCTCGTTGAAGCGAGAGCCGATCTGCATCCGGGCATCGGTCAGCGCATCACCGGTTAACAGCACCTGTTTTTTCAAGAGGAACGGCTCTTTGCTTACCGTCCTCGTCTCCTTGTCCACCACCCGGCGATAGAGGATCTCATCCCCTTCCGGGACCTTGCCTTTAAGCGCTTCTTCCAGGCTGTTCTCATCATCGACCAGCCGGAATTCGAGCCGGGCCGTCTTCCCGATCAACTGGATGGCGCGATCCGTATCTTTGATGCCGGGGAGCTCGACGATGATCCCCCGTTCCCCCTTGCGCTGGATGGTCGGCTCGGCCACACCGAACTGGTCCACCCGGTTGCGGATCGTTTCCAGGGCCTGTTCGACCGCCTTGGATTTCATCTCCTCCACCCGCTGGGAATCGATCTGGTAGACAAACCGGTTATC
This sequence comes from Nitrospinota bacterium, assembly GCA_003696125.1. GTDB lineage: Bacteria > Tectomicrobia > Entotheonellia > J063 > J063 > J063. The sequence goes on along the minus strand of RFHZ01000545.1, from coordinate 9,113 downwards.
CTGACTGGATACCCGTCTCAGCAGTGGATAGGAGGCGAGCACCTCGTCCACCTTGGCCGGATCCACCTTCTCGGTGAACTGGAGGATCAACCGGTTGGTATTTCCCCCTTCTATGCGGACAGCCTGGAGCGGGAGTTTTTCCTCCTTGAACGCGCTCTCCAGCTCAAACTGATACCGTTCCAGGGCGCTTTCTACCACCTTATCCGCCTCCACCTCCAGGAGGAGATGTACCCCGCCCTGCAAATCGAGTCCGAGGTTTAAGTTCTTGCCAGGGGGGAAATTATACCAGACCGCCACCCCTATTACGATGACAATCAGGGCTGTTTTCCACTGTAGATCCTTTCTCACGCCTCTCTCCTTTTCCTTCACCTTCCGCTGTTCACCCGGAGACGGGGAGGAGAGGGAAGGCCGCTTCTCCCCGGTCCCTTTTACCGTATCCTCAATGTACGCATGCGGTTGATGGCACCTGCAATCTCAAACGGTCGGGGTCGCGCCAGATTCCCGACTTTGATCGGGGTGAGCACGTCGAGTCCGGCCTGGTCGATATCGGCCATGACCTGCCGGAGGATCTCGGGCAGAGACCGTTTACCGTCCATATAGCGGGTACAGGCGTAATAGATACTCGCGCCGATGGCCCGGGTCTGGCTCGGGTCAACGAGCTGCTCCAGGTAGCTGAGATCGATCGTCGTGGTGCCGTAGACGATGGTATGGAGTCCCTTGGCATCGATTTTGACCTCTCGCCGTCCCCGGCGTGAATCAAAGCTCTCTGCTGCCGGAACCCGGGGGGAGATCTCACCGAAATGGGCTCCCCCTTCCGGTTGCCGTTGCGAGGGGAATTCGGCCATCACCGCCCGTGCCTGCTCGGTCACATCTCTGGCTTCATAGCTATCCATCATGAGCACATAGTCGGCTACATCGAAATAGTCTCCCGACCCGCCCATGACCAGGATGGTGGAAACCCCCAGGTCCTGGTAGATCTGCTTGACCTTATCCAGGAACGGGGTGATCGGCTCCTTCTCTTTCTGCACCAGTCTCTGCATCCGCCGATCCCGGATCATGAAGTTGGTGGCCGAGGTGTCCTCGTCGATTAAGAGGAGGCGAGAGCCCATCTCCAGCGCCTCCATGATGTTGGCTGCCTGCGAGGTACTCCCACTGGCGTTATCCGTAGAAAAGCTGGTGGTATCCTTCCCAAAGGGGAGGGACTGGATAAAGGGGCTGATGTTCACCTTCTCGATTCGCCTCCCATCTTCGGCCCGGATTTTGACCGCTTCGGGAATGGTGACCACCCACTCTCTGCCATCGCCGGGGATATGGTTGTACACCCCACGCTCGATCGCCCGCAGGAGGGTTGACTTCCCGTGAAATCCCCCTCCCACGATCAGGGTAATCCCTTCTGGAATTCCCATACCGGTTATGGGACCGGCATTGGGTACGTTTAGAGTCACGGCCAGGCTAGGGGGGGAGTGGAAAGGGACGACCACCGTGCCCCGTCCCCCTACCAGGGGACGATCATCCACTCCACTCCGTCGTGGGAGGATAGCACCGTTACCGAGAAAGGCGACCAGTCCCCTCTCCCGCAGGTGGGCCCGGAGATGGTCCTGGTCTTCCACCGCCTCCACATGTTGCTGCACACTCTGCCGGGGGAGGTTACGATAGCAGAGCGCACGGGAAACGATGGCCGGTACTTCTTCAAAGAACATGGCTTCTGCCTGTTGTCCCAGGATCGTTCTCCCTCGCGCCGGGAGTCCCATGACAAAGCGGGCCTCTACATTCCCGGCCGCATCGATCCGCATGGCGGTACGCTCGAGCACTTCCTGTCCACAGCCATCGATCTGAATGAGGCCACTCTTCCCCATCCCCCGATCCCCTTTGGCAACCTGACGGATGGCCACGGCAAATGCCCGGGTAAGATAGTCTTGCAGGCCGATCCGACGGGAGGAGCTGGTATAGAGGGCTGCAGGGAAACCGGCTTCCCGCGCCGGAACCACCACGCGGACCCGGGAAGGGGAAGCAAAGGGATCCCCCTGGACGTGATCGATACAGAGAACAAAGGAGCCGAAATCGTAGACCCCTTCGATCTCCTTGTAGGCCCCGTACCCCTTCTGATCGATACGGAAGAGGATGCGTCTCAGTTCTTCTTTTGATCTTCGACTTCTTCCGTCTCTTGTTCTGTCGATACCTTATCCCCTCCTTTCACCACGCTGGCAATCGCCGATTTCTGCACCCGGATCCGTACCTGCTCGGCTACTTCCAGATGCACAACCTCATTGCGAATCTTGGTGATGGTACCATAGATCCCACCACTGGTGACCACGCGATCACCTCGTTTCAGGTTATCCAGCATCCGTTTGTGCTCTTTCTGGCGTTTCACCTGGGGCCGGATCAGGAGGAAATAGAAGATCACAAAGACCGTGATCAGGGGGATGAAGCTGATTAACCCCGCTCCCCCGGCGGCCTGACCCTGAGCCCCTGCATAGGCAAGATCGATCATGCGCTCTCTCCTTTACTGCTGTTTTCCGATGTTGGCAACGGCCTGGTTAAATGGCATAAAAGGATCCCAAAGCTCGACGGAATGACGCAACTCCGGTCCCCAGCACAGGGTGACCCAGGTCGCTGTCCCCTCAAGCCTGTTGTCCAGTACCGCGTTGATAAAGTCGTGGCGTACCCGGGCCCGCGTATCGGCGGGAGGCTGGTACTTGGCCTGCTCGATCTCTTCCTCCTCCACCCATCGGTCCACCCATCCGCCCTGTTCCAGGCGGGCAAAGAGCCCCTGAGGGTAGATGGCATGGTATTTGATGTCCAGTTGTCGTAGCTGCGGTGCCGGCCAGGCCAAACCTTCCCGCTGCCGTTGTCGCTCCAGGAGCCATCGTTTGATCACCCAATCGATTCGGCGATGTAACTGCCACGGGTCTTCGGCCAGGAGACGCAGCGTCTCCTCCCAGTGTCGTAAGATCTCCGCTTCCAGGGGATCGGGCTCTCTGGTAGCATAATAGCGATGCGCCGCCTCCAGATAGTGTTCCTGGATCTCGATCGCTGTCCAGGCTCTCCCCCCTCGTAACCGGACCCGGCTCTGGCAACTCGGGTCACGGGAAATGACCCGCAGGGCCAGGAGGGGGTCTTCTAACTCCAAGCCGGGTTTGAGCGCCTCGTCTTCCATCAGGCGCAACACGATCCCGGTCGTCCCCAGCTTCAAGGCGAGAGAGAAGTCGGACATGTTGGAATCCCCCAGGATCAGATGAAGCCGTCGGAAGCGCTGCTCATGCGCCAGTGATTCTTCCTTGGTGTTGATGATCCCCTTGGTCGTTGTGTTGGCCGAGAAGAGGGTCGAGATGTAGTCTGCGCGCTGGGAGATCTGGTATCCTACGGCCGGATCGACCTTCCCGCTCCCGCAGAAGATCTGGCGGGTGACGAGAAAGGGGACGAGATGGCGGGCCAGGCGGGCAAAGAAGGCGGCACTCTCTTCTGAATCGCGCCGCTCCACCAGGTAGTTCTCATGGGAGCCATAGGTGCTCCCGGCACCATCCACGTTGTTCTTGGCGATCAAGAGGTTTCCCCGGTACCCGATGGTCTGTAGCTCTCTCTCGATAAAAGGACACAATTCCGCTATGATCCGCTCACCCGCCTTCTCCTGCACCAGGGCATCTCGCCAGGTGCGACACTCGGCCGTGGCGTATTCCGGGTGTCCTCCCCGGTCGACATAGAGTCGGGCCCCGTTGGCCAGGAAGATGCTGAAGTTGTTGTACTTATCCTCGTACAGCTTCCGGTATCCCTGCGCCTCCAGGGCCCGGCGGAAGAGGTAGAAGAGATAGATCTCTGTTCCCCGGAACACACGAGCCGGCTCCGCAGGGGTCGTGAAGTACTGGAAGGCATATTCCGTTTCTGTGCCGTAAATCCGCTCGCGCATCTCTTTTCCGCTCACTCTCCCCCTTTTTGGCGAAACTGCTCGACAAATTGCTCTGCATCCTCTTCCAGAACCGCGTCGATCATGGCATCCAGCGCTGCCAGGTCGGTAAGCATCGCCTCGCCCTGCCGGGAAATCTCCGGATCAGCCTGCCGGGTACCCTCCTCTTCCCGGCTTTTCTCTGGGTGTATCTGATCTTGCCGCATCTTTTCCTCCTTTATCTCCTAGCCTGCTTCGGAGAGGCGATCTCCTGGCCCAGTTCGTCCAGGAGGGTTTCCAGACGGGGGGATTGCTGGAGCAAGGCTGCACACTCCTCCTGTGTCCCCCGTCTCGGATCGGGAAGCGCACAATAGCAGGGACCGGCAGCAGAGCGGAACCAGAATCCTCCCCAACTCATCCGCTCTATCTGCTCTCCATAGCGGATCAGGCACTGGCTCCGCAGATAAGCCCGGCTCTGGGGCGGAGGGGTGTGAAGGTACGGTTCTAACGCCTCAGGACTGGGGGAGAAGGGATCGACCTGGCCCTCTCGTTCCAGGAGATGGTACAACCCCTTCTGCCGGTCGATGTTATGATACTGGATATCGAGCTGCCGGAGACGGGGGGAATGGGGGTCAATCCCTTTCCCTTTACTCTGCCATTCCAGGAGCCACCACTTAATCACCCAGTCGATCTGGCGCCGGAGAAGCATCGGATCGGTCTTCAACTGCTCGACCACCGTTGTCCAGCGCCGGAGCAGATCGGCCTCTTCCGGGCTGGGGGGATGGGCGGCAAAGTAGCGATGGGCCATCTCGAGGTACGCTTCCTGGATCTCGACGGCGCGCAGGCGTCTTCCATCCCGCAGCCGTACCGTTACGCGACAGCTCGGATCACGGGAGATCATCTTCAAAGCCGTTACCGGGTCTTCCAGGCTGAGATCTCTGTTGATGGCCTGATCTTCCAGCATCCGCAGCACGATCTGGGTTGTCCCCACCTTCAGGTAGGTGGCATGCGCACTCATGTTTGCATCACCCAGGATGAGATGAAGCCGGCGAAAACGACGACGGTCGGCATGGGGCTCGTCACGCGTGTTGATCAGGGGTCGGGCCGAGGTTGTCCTTACACTGTAGAGGGTGGTGAAGAAATCGGCCCGCTGGGAGATCTGGTACGGGACCGGAACGCCGCCGGTCTCCTCCTCTACCCCCACCTTTCCGGCACCGCAGTAGATCTGGCGGGAGACGAGGAAGGGGAGCAATTCCCTTTCCCCTCGTCCCAGGAAGAGCTGGGAATAGGTCTGCGCCTCCAGGAGGTAGTTCTCATGACACCCGTACGCGTTCCCCTGGTGGTCGCTGTTATTCTTGAACAGGGCCATCTCTTGCCCGCGAAGCTGGCGGTTTCCCTGCGCACAGCACTGCTGCAACAGGATCTCACCTACCTGGTCAAAGGTAACGACCTCTGCCGCGGTCAGGCATTCGGGCGTGGAGAATTCTGGATGGGCGTGATCGACATAGAGACGGGCTCCATTGGGGAGAAGCCTGTTGATCAGGCGGTTCTCCATGTCCGAGGGGGGAGTAACAGGAGGAGTGGGATCCACCTGCAGGGCATCTCGTAGGGGAAACTCTTCCCCGTAATCCCAAAGCAGGTGGTTTGCCTCTGGCGCCTGGCCGACCAGGAGGAGAGAGGCTTGCGAGGGACTGAGGAGCGGTTCGATTCTCCGGTGCTGTCGCACCATGATGGCGTATTCCTGTTCCAACCCCACAATCTTAGGAATGCTCAACCGACTCCTCCTCCGGCTGTCTCATGAAGAGTGAGTGGATGGCACGAATCCTCTGGGACTGTTCTCCAAACATCCGTGCCCAGTCATCCGGGTCGTGGGTATTGGGCAGGTCCTCACTCTCCCGGTACTCTTCATCAACCGCTTCCAGCAGGTCAACAAACATTATCCCCTGCTCGCCCGTGGCCAGATAGCGCTTGATCGCCTTCTTCTTGGCGCGGGAGACAATGCCGGCAATCAGGGCCCCGCTGATGAGGTCTTTCCGGTACAGGGTTCTGATCTCTCCATCCGCATAGACCAGTTGAAAACAGCGATTCTCAGGTTTTTCGCTATATATCTCGTCCACGAGGCAGGTGATCATGCGCTGGACCGTCTCTTCTCGACTCTCCCCCTCCTGCCGTACCGTGGGATGCAGGGGGAGAGAGGGGAGGAGATACTTGGCGAAGATCTCCCTGGCCGCCTCCCGGTTGGGTCGATCGATCTTGATCTTGATATCGAGTCGACCGGGACGGAGGACGGCCGGGTCCAGCAGGTCCTGCCGGTTGGAGGCCCCGATGATCACCACGTTATCCATCCCCTCCACCCCATCGATCTCGGTCAGGAGTTGAGGAACCACGGTGGAATCGACATCAGAGGAGATCCCTGAGCCACGCACCTTGAACATCGACTCCATCTCGTCAAAGAAGATGACCACGGGAAGGCCGTTTTGAGCCTTTTCTTTGGCCCGCTGGAAGATCTCGCGGATCTTCCTCTCCGTCTCCCCCACGTATTTATTGAGTAACTCCGGGCCTTTGATGTTGATAAAATGCCCTGTGGTTCCACTCTGCAGCAATTTCTCTATCCTGGTCAACTCTACCGGGAGGAGGTGGAGATCGACCCCGTGTTCGTCCAGGTACGCTTCCAGCCACTGCTGTGCCTTCTCTCTTCTTTCCGCCTCCACAGGCGGCGGTGCTTCTTCCGAAGCGGCTGTTGAGGGGTCCTGAGCCGGATGGACCCGGTGTACCAGGCGCTGGAAACGCTCCCAGGGGAAGTCCCCCTGGGGGGAAACCAGCATCTGATAGAGTTCGATGGCCTCCCGCTTCTCCTCCAGCTTCTCGCGTACCTTGTGGGCCAGAGCACGGGCCACGGCCTTGGCGATGAGGGTCTTCCCACAGCCGGGTGGTCCGTAGAGGAGGACCCCTTTAGGAGGCCGGAGTTGGTAGAGGGTGTAGAGCGATTTGTGGAGATAGGGGAGTTCGATGGCATCGCGGATCTGCTCGATCTGCCTGCTCAACCCCCCGATATCGCTGTATCGAGTTTCCGGCACCTTCTCCAGGATCACGTCTTCCACTTCACGACGCGGGAGGACTTCAATGACCAGTTGGGATTTAGGGTCAAAGCGAACATAGTCCCCCACCTTCACCTTTTCGTTGATCAGGGGCTGGGCCCGGTGCACCACCCGTTCCTCGTTTTCCCGGAAGCGGATGATGAGCCGATCATCCTGCAGTACATCGAGTACCCGGCTCAACTCCCCCCGTTCCTCATAGCCATAGACATCCACCACATTAAAGGCTCCGTTGAGGAGGAGTTCCTGTCCACGGTTGAGATCGGCGATGTTGATGGCCTTGTTGGCGATCTGCACATCGTACTTTTTGCCATCCACCTTGATGGTGACATGGTCGGGCAGCTTACTCGGGCCTTCGTAGATGCCGTAAGGGAGAGGAGGGGCGCTGAGCTTTTTGATCTCCTCGCGCATGCTTTCGATCTGGGCTTTCGCCTCGATCAAGGCTCTTCGCAATCTGTCCCGTTCTGCCAGCAGGGCCTGTATCCCTTCCAGGAGATTCTGCGGCCTTCCCAGGAGTCGTTTGATCTGCTCTATGGTCTGCAAGGCTCCTGTCTCGCTCGTCACTTCCCGATGCTGTGCTGTCACGCGGTCCGTCTCCTCTGGTCGTATCATCCGGCCTCGGTACGATAGGTGATATCCTCAAACTTGGCGTACTCTTTGAGGAAGGTGAGCTTGATGGTCCCGATCGGTCCGTTTCGTTGTTTGCCGATGATCAGCTCGGCAATCCCTTTATTGTCCTCCTTTTCGTGATACACTTCATCCCGATAGATAAAGACGATGAGGTCTCCATCCTGTTCGATGGCCCCAGATTCTCGCAGATCAGAGAGCTGGGGACGGCGATCGCTCCGCTGTTCTACGGCCCGGCTTAACTGGGAGAGGGCCACGACCGGAACCTTGAGTTCTTTGGCCAGCGCCTTGAGGGAGCGGGTAATCTCAGAGATCTCCTGCTGCCGGCTCTCACTCCGTTTCCGGCCTTGAATCAGTTGCAGGTAGTCGATGATCACCAGGGAGAGCTTTCCCTGTTCGGCCAGCAGGCGCCGGGCTTTGGCCCGGATGTCGAGTACCGTCAAGTTCGGGCTGTCATCGATGAAGATCGGGGCATCGGACAGGGCTCCGGCTGCTCGAATCAGGATAGGCCAGTCATCCTTGGAGAGGTGACCGGTACGGAGCTTGTTGGAGTTGATGCGGGCCATGGCACAGAGCATGCGGATGACCAGTTGTTCTTTGGCCATCTCCAGACTGAAGATCGCCACCGGCTCTCTCCGCTTCAGCCCCACATACTGCGCCACATTGAGGGCAAAACTCGTCTTTCCCATGCTGGGCCTGGCGGCCAGGATAATGAGATCTCCCGGCTGGAGACCGGCGGTCAGGTGGTCAAACTCGATAAAGCCGGTGGGAATCCCGGTAACGAGTTCCCGCTTTTCAAAGAGCGCCTCCAGGTGCCGGACACTCTCTTTGAGGATGGCCCTGAGGTTGGCAAAAGCGGGCTGTACCCGGTTTTCAGAAATCTCAAAGATGATGCTCTCTGCCCGGTCCAAAAGCTCATCCACATCTTCCGGCTCGGCAAAGCTCTGGGCGATGATTTCGGTCGAGACATTGATCAGGGCGCGCAGGATGGCTTTCTCCTTGACGATACGGGCATAAGAGGCAACATTAGCCGCTGTAGGGACACTCTCCACCAGCGAAGCCAGGTAACTCATCCCTCCTACCGCCTCCAACTGGTTCTTTTTACGGAGATAGTCGGCCACGGTAAGGAGGTCGATCGGTTCATTCTTATCGAAGAGGGTAAGGATAGCCGCATAGATCCGCCGATGTGCTTCGCGGTAGAAGTGTCTTTCGTCCAGGATCTCTATGACCTTGGGTAAGGCGCTATTTTCCTGGAGAATTGCTCCCAGAACACACTGTTCGGCCTCGACGTTCTGGGGAGGCACCTTATGGATCGGAAAATTCATACCAGGATCCTGTCTTTTGCCTGTACCACAGCCGCCCATCGTGCAGAGAGGTCTTACCAGAACCTCCCTGCTCCTGGGTCTTTTCAGGCTGTCTGTGGTAGCGATGCTATTCCTTTACCACGGATACGGTAAGTTGTGCGGTGACTTCAGGGTGGAGTTTCACCGGAACGTGAAATGTCCCCAGCG
>RFHZ01000544.1 GCA_003696125.1 Nitrospinota bacterium | reverse complement strand
GGCCGGACCCCCGGGATGCGCCGGCCGGTCCGCAGGATGATCTTGCCGTTGATCCGCTCTCGCAGGATGGCATTGGGACTCCCCACATCCCCCTGGGCCTCCGGAGTAATGGTCGCGGCTTTGAGTCCATATCCGGTCTGGGCCATGGCGTCGGCCGCCTCCAGAACCACCCGGTTCTGCGTGGCCCGCCGGTTTTCCAGGCTCAGATCAAACTCCCAGAACTGGAGGGGAATACCGATCACCGCAGGATCGATGACCCGGAGTGCCTGTTCCAGCAACTCCTGCCCGGTCTCATCCCCTCGCATCACCACTATGGTCTGTGTACCCATACCCCTCTTCCCTTAGCATCTAGAGGTCTAAGGCTACCGCCACGCGCTCCCGGTGGACATGGGCATCGCCAAAGGCGACTTCGGCTGCTTTAGCCCGTCGGAAGTAGAGCTGCAGATCGTAGTCGGCCGTATACCCGATGCCTCCATGGATCTGGTGCGCCTCTTTCACCACGCGACGACAGGCATCGCTGACCCAGGTCTTGGCCATGGCCACCTCCATCTCGGCCGGCTCTCCCTGGGCGAGATGCCAGGCTGCCCGGTAGGTGATGTAGCGGGAGCCATCGACCTGCACCACCATGTCTGCACACTTATGCTTTATGGCCTGGAAGCTGCCGATAGGCCGGCCAAACTGGACCCGTTCTTTGGCGTACTGCACACTCATCTCAAAGGCCCGGTGCGCCATGCCGACCATCTCCGCACACCGGGCAACAGCGCCATGATCCAGTACCGCCTTCAGAACAGGCCATCCTGCCCGACCTCTCCCAGCACCCGGTCAGGCGGAACCCGTACCTCCCGGAAGTGGACCGCACACTGGTGGTCATCGGCAATCGTCTCCAGCTTCTCCCACTCCACCCCGGCAGTCTCCCTCTCCACCAGGAGAAGGGTAATCCCCTCCTCGCCGGTTCCACCAGCTGTGCGCACCGGACAGATCAGGAGATCGGCCACATGGGCATAGGGGACAAAGAGCTTGAGGCCGTTGAGGAGAAAGGCACCATCCGGGGTGCTTTCTGCCCGCATCTGGATGCCCGCAGGATCAAAACGGGCCGACTCCTCGGT
>RFHZ01000543.1 GCA_003696125.1 Nitrospinota bacterium | reverse complement strand
CTCAAATCATGAGTTGTATAATCGAGACTTGCCACCGTTTTGGGCTCGAGCCTGTGCCAACACGCTTAAGGAACAGCTTGTTACCCTTGATTTTGACCGCGATGCTATTATCGAAGACTGCTTTTACCACTGGCGTTACCTGTGGTACGATACGCTCTTTGGCCGCTGGCTTCAGAATACCCTTTTCATCGCCTTCTGTTCCACCCTTATCTCCCTGTTCTGCGGGATCTCCGCCGGGTATGCCCTGGCCCGCCTCCGTTTTCAGGGCGCGGGCATCATCGGTATCCTGATCTTTGTCACCTATTTAGTCCCCCCCACGCTTCTCTTCATTCCCCTCTCCGATGTGCTCAGTACCCTTAAACTCCTTAATTCACGCTTTGCGTTGATTCTGAGCTATCCCACCTTCCTCGTTCCCTTTTGCACCTGGTTGCTGACCGGCTATTTCAAGACGATTCCCCGGGAATTGGAAGAATGTGCCATGATCGATGGGGCAACCCGTATTCAGGCCATGGTGAAGATAGTGATGCCCTTGGCTCTACCAGGGATTCTCTCTGCTGGCATCTTCGCCTTTACCCTATCGGCCAATGAGTTTCTCTATGCGCTGACCTTTATCTTCGATAACGTGAATAAAACCGTCCCGGTAGGGGTAGTCAGTGAGCTGATCCGGGGAGATGTCTTCTACTGGGGCGAACTGATGTCCGGTGCCCTGCTCGGTTCTATTCCAGTGGCGTTGATCTATTCCTTCTTCGTCGAACACTACGTCGCAGGGATGACCGGTGCCATTAAAGGATAGGACCTTGGACTTAACGAGGGAGAAGTATGCACATGCAGAGATCTTGTATCTGGATATGGATAACAGGCTTGGTTATGCTCTTTACCTTGATGACAGCCTGTGGCAAGAGCAAAGAGCAGAAGGTGGCTCCTAAAGCGTCAAAGGCGGAGAGTAAAACTCCAGCGCAGCCAGGAACCCTCAGCGGTACCATTACCGTTGCCCCAGCGCTCAAAGATAAGCTCCCAGCTAAACCACTGCTGTTCATTGAAGTGCGCAAGCGCAAATCCCTCAAAACTCCTCCTTTGATTGCCAAACGGATCTTTAATCCTTCCTTCCCATACAAATATTCCTTAACGGAAGACGATATTACCCTGGTAGGGAGTGAAAGCTCGTTTAACGGTGAGGTGTACGTGACCGCCCGCATCGATCCGACCGGTACCGTCGGTCCTCCCAAACCAGGCGATCTCGGAGGAGAGTTTCCGGGAAATCCGGCCACGGTAGGCGATACTAACGTCGATATCGTCATTGATACGGCGTACTGAAGCCGTCCCCTCGCTATAATCAGCGGTGGGGGAGAAGGGGAGTTTTACGGAGAGCTCATAGCAGTGCCCCGGCCAGTTCGGTGAAATCTTTGACCGTCACATCAGGCTGATAAGGGGTCTCCTCATAGGGAAGGCCGTAGCGGTTGACAAAGGCTCCACGGAAGCCACAGGCACGTGCCCCCATCACATCAAAGGAATTGGCAGAGACCATGAGGCATGCCCCTACCTCGAGACCCAGGAGGCCTGCGGCACGTCGATAGACACCGGGATGGGGTTTGAAGGCTCCCACCACCTGGACCGAGATCACGGCGTCAAAGTCCCAGCGGATACGGTGCCGGACCAGATACTCCAGGAAATGCGGATCACCGTTGGAGAGAGCAACGAGCCGGTAGCGCGTTTTCAGCCGTTCCAGAGCCGGTAGCACTTCTGGAAAAGGGGATAGCTCCTGCCAGGCCTGCATGACCTCATCAGCCTCCTCAGCAGAAGCCGGGATGTTGTTCAGGCGGAGGGTATAGAGCAGGGCGCGACGGGCGGTCTCCAGGTACCCGCTGTGTCCCAGCATGAGGATCGTGTCCTGGTACTGCTCGATGCGCTGCCGGGCTCGCCACTGCTCCCAGAAACGCTGGGCAGACAGGGTGACACCTTTCCTTTCCAGGAACTTCCCGATGAAAGGGGTCAGACTGCCCCCCAGATCGAGCACGGTACCGAAGAGATCAAAGGTAAGCGCCTGCACACCGGCAAACTTTTCCATAACGTTCCTCCTCCAGCCAGACCGATGGATATCGCTTCTCCTCCCTTACTCTACCGGAGCAGGACGCGCATGTCAAATGGGAACGCCTCTTTCTTCGGTTGACACCTGACCGGCGAGGGGATACAATAGCAGCAAAACTGGTTTTCCTGGTTAGCGGGTAACTTGGGTAAAACGTAGAAGGAGGAGAAAGAAGAATGAAAGGTGCTGCCGCCATTGCGGAAATCTTGAAACGAGAAGGGGTGGAGTTTCTTGTCGGCTATCCGGTCAACCCGATCATCGAAGCAGCAGCAGAAGCGGATATCCGTACCATTATCGTCCGGCAGGAGCGCACCGGCTTGCACATGGCCGACGGGTACAGTCGCCTCTCTTCGGGACGGCGGGTCGGGGTGTTTGCCATGCAGCACGGTCCGGGCTCTGAAAATGCCTTTGGTGGGGTGGCCCAGGCATACGCCGATTCGGTTCCCATCGTGGTCTTGCCAGCAGGATTCCCTCGCCATCTCACCAATATCCCCCCCAACTTCAACTCCTTTCTCAACTACCGCCATGTCACCAAGTGGATCGAGCAGGTGACACTGGCCTCCACCATCCCTGATGTCATGCGCCGGGCCTTTACCCAGGTGCGTAACGGCCGGCCGCGGCCGGTCCTGGTAGAGACGCCTCGCGATGTCTTTACCGAAGAGGTTCCTGAACCGTTAGACTATGTCCCACCCATGCGTACCCGTACCGCTCCCGATCCCCAGGCGGTGAGCGAAGTTGCCCGCGTGCTGATCGAGGCCAAACGTCCGGTCCTCTACGCCGGCCAGGGGATACATTATGCCCAGGCCTGGTCAGAACTCCGAGAACTGGCCGAACTGCTGGCCATACCGGTTACCACCAGTCTGCAGGGAAAGAGCGCTTTCCCCGAAAATCATCCCCTCTCCCTCGGTTCAGGGGGACGTTCCATTCCCCAGGCGGTGCACCACTTTCTCCAGAACGCCGATGTCATTTTCGGGATCGGCTGCAGCTTTTCCACGACCAACTACGGTATTGCCATGCCGCGTGGTAAGGTCTTTATCCACGCGACCCTGGATCCGGCCGATCTGAACAAGGACATCCGTGCCGATTACGCGTTGATCGGTGATGCGCAACTTACCCTGCAGGCGCTGATCGCCGAAGTCAAAGACCGGCTCGGTTCTCCACGCCAGGAACAGGCCCAGCAGGTGGCAGCCGAGATCAAGAAGATCAAGACCGAGTGGTTGAACAAGTGGATGCCGAAGCTGACCTCAGACGAGGTTCCCCTCTCGCCGTACCGGGTGCTCTGGGATCTGATGCATACCGTTGACCGGAGCAACACGATCATCACCCATGATGCCGGGAGTCCCCGCGATCAACTCTCCCCCTTCTGGGAAACGGTCACTCCCCTCTCCTATATCGGCTGGGGAAAATCGACTCAGCTCGGCTACGGCCTGGGATTGATCATGGGGGCCAAACTGGCTGAACCGGAGAAGCTGTGTATCAACGTGATGGGAGATGCAGCGATCGGTTTTACCGGCATGGACTTTGAGACCGCGGTGCGCGAGCGGATCCCCATCCTGACCATCCTGCTGAACAACTTCTCCATGGCCATCGAAATCCCGATCATGCAGGTGGCAACGGAGAAGTACCGCAGCACGGACATCTCCGGGAACTATGCGGATATGGCCAAGGCCTTTGGCGGGTATGGAGAGCGGATTACCCAGCCCTCAGAGATCATTCCGGCCATCAAGCGGGGCATCCAGAAGACCCAGGAAGGTATCCCTGCCCTCCTCGAGTTCATTACGGCCAAAGAGATCACCTACTCGGTCTTTAAGTAAGGGGGCAGGAGGGGAGACGCTACAGGCGTCTCCCCCTTGTGCTAGCGGCCTTTGAAAACCGGCCGCCGTTTTTCACTGAAGGCCCGTACCCCTTCCTGGTAGTCCTCGCTGTTGAAACACTCGGCAAGCATCTTATCCAGTTTGGCCAGATCACGCCGATCGGGTGGGAGCAGGAGTTCCCGCACCGTGGCTTTGATGGAACGGAGGGTGAGCGGGGCGTTCCCGGCGATGCGTAACGCATACTGGCGGGTGAACGACTCCAGTTCTGCTGCCGGCACCACATAGTTGACCAGGCCCATGCGTAAGGCTTCTTCGGCGCTGAAATCGGTACGGGCGGAGAAGAAGATGTCCAGGATATTGGAGGGGCCGATCAGGGGTAACAGCTTTTCCACTCCCCGGTAATGGTACCCCAACCCGAGTCGCGCAGCCGGAATCCCGAACCTGGCATCATCTGAGGCGATCCGAATATCACAACTCGTGGCGATCCCTACTCCTCCCCCGACACAGAAGCCACGAATCATGGCAATCAGCGGTTTCTGCAGCGACAGGAGGCTCTGCTGTCCCTGATCGGCGATACGTCGATACTCGAGTTCGTCCTCCATGTTGCGCCGGCGGTCCTTAAACTGGGAGATGTCTGCACCAGCCACAAACGCCTTGTCCCCGGCTCCCCGCAGGATAACCACCCGGATGGTATCATCCTCTGCCAGCTCCTGCACCATGCCCGGAATCATCTTCCACATCTCCTGGCTTACCGCATTGCGCTTCTCTGGCTGGTTAAAAATGATCCATCCCAGCGGTCCCTCTTTTTCCATGAGCATCTTATCTGTACCCATTGTCTTATCCGCCTCCTTTGCTTCGATAGGTCACTGGTTGCTAACGATGTCGTCAAGCGCGTAGAGACATGGTTTATGGTAGGCAAGTGTTCCTCTGTCAGCCCTCCTGCCCGGGAAGAGTATAGTTGGCAAACTGCTGGCGTAGCACCTTTTTATCGAATTTCCCCACACTCGTCTTCGGGATCTCTGCGATGAAGACCACATCGTCAGGAAGCCACCAGCGGGCAAACTTATCCTGCAGAAAGGCCAGGATCTCCTCTTTGCTCAACTCCCCCCTGTACTCTGGTTTGGGGACCACACAGGCCAGGGGGCGTTCCTGCCATTTCGGATGGGGAATGGCGATGACCGCTGCCTCCAACACCTTGGGATGCGCCATGATCGCGGTCTCCAGATCGACACTGGAGATCCACTCCCCCCCGCTCTTGACCAGGTCTTTGACCCGATCCACGATCTGGATATACCCTTCTGAGTCGATGGTCACCACATCACCGGTATGAAGCCAGCCACCGGCAAACTTCTCCTCGCTATCCGGGTCCTTATAATAGGCTCGGGCAATCCAGGGACCCCGCACCAGAAGCTCTCCAGGGGTCTTCCCATCCCAGGGAACCTCTTTCCCCGTCTCATCGATCGCTGTCAGCTCCACTCCCGGGACCATGAACCCTTGCTTGGCCCGGACCGCAAAACGCTCCTCTTCCGTCCAGGTGTGCATATAGCTCTTGAGACGAGAAACCGTTCCCACCGGGGTCATCTCGGTCATCCCCCAGGCATGGATGATCTGGATACCCCAGCGGCGTTCAAAGGTCTCCAGCAGGCTACGCGGGACCGCAGATCCTCCGGAGAGGATGGTATGCAGGCTAGAGACGTCGTACCCTCCCTTTTCCAGCACCTGCTGGATACCGATCCAGAGGGTCGGCACACCTGCGGCCAGGGTGACCCGCTCGTTTTGAATCAGATAGGCGAGCTCTTCCGGCTTCATATGCGGACCCGGAAAGACCTGCTTGCTCCCGACCATGGCGGCACTGAAGGGCAAGCCCCAGGCATTGACGTGGAACATGGGGACCACCGGCATGATCGTCTCCCGTTCCGACACCCCGATGCAGTCGACCCCGGTGAGGGCCAGGGAGTGGAGGAAGATGGCTCTATGACTATATACCACCCCTTTGGGATGACCGGTGGTGCCTGAGGTGTAACAGATCCCGGCCGCATCATACTCATCAAGCCGTGGCCACCGGTACTCGGGACTGGCTTCGGCCAGGAGGGCTTCATAGCTGTGGACAGGCCGCAGGCTGGTCTCTGGAGGTGTGGTTCCCTCCCCCATGGCCACAAAGTGCTGGACGGTTTTCAATTCACCCTGAATCCCTTCCAGGATGGAGGCGAGACTCTCATCAAAGAAGAGGACAGTGTCTTCGGCGTGGTTGAGGATATAGGCGATCTGCTCCGGGAAGAGTCGGATGTTGACCGTATGGAGAACCGCACCGGTACAGGTGATGGCAAAGTAGAGTTCCAGGTGCCGGTAATGGTTCCAGGCAAAGGTTCCCACCCGATCCCCCTTCCTGACTCCCAGGCGCTGCAGCACGTTGGCCAGCCGCTGTACCCGCCGGTAAAAATCCGCATAGGTGTAGCGATGAAAGCCGTTCGGGAGCCAACTGACGATCTCCTTCTTCCCGTACAGCCTGTGCGTCCGCTCCAAAAGATGCTGAATGGTTAAAGGGTAATCCATGATCAAGCCCTGCATCCTCTCCTCCCTCCTCTCTTCTTCGTGTCCAGTGACTTTCACCCCTGTGTGCGGCGATTTGACCTGTTTTACGGTGGAAGGCAAGGAGCCTCCTCCTTCTCCTGCTGGCGCAGTACCTGCAGGACCTGGGCAATATCTGCGGGAAGAGGAGCGGTAAATTCCAGATACTCCTTGCTCTGGGGATGCCAAAATCCCAGCCTCCAGGCATGGAGGGCCTGTCTCTGTAGCCTGGCCAGTGCTGCCCGGACCTCTCCCCTTGTCTCTCTGCTGCCCCTCCCTCCATATACCGGGTCTCCCACCACCGGATGGTGGATATAGGCCATGTGTACCCGGATCTGGTGGGTACGCCCCGTTTGCAGCCGGACCTGCAGGAGGGTAAAGTGGGTAAACCGCTCTTTTACCCGAAACGAGGTGAGGGCAGGACGTCCCGACCCGGGAACAACCGCCATCTTTTTCCGCTGGCGAGGATGACGCCCGATGGGAGCGTCGATCACCCCTTCCTCTTCTCTGATCCATCCGTGTACCAGGGCCAGATATTCCCTCTTGATCTGGCGTTGCTTTAGCTGGTAGGCGAGTCGCCTGTGGCTCAGATCGTCTTTGGCCACCACCAGCAGGCCGGAGGTGTCTTTATCCAGTCGGTGCACAATGCCTGGACGCTGCAGATCGCCGGCAGTAGAGAGACGATGGCAATGGAAGAGCAAGGCATTGACCAGGGTTCCCGAGGGATTACCCGGCGCCGGATGAACCACCAGGCCGGCCGGTTTGTTGATCACCAGCAGGTAGGGGTCTTCGTAGAGAATGTCGAGGGGGATCGGTTCCCCCACCAGCAGGGGAGAAGGGGGAGTGGTCAGGGGGGAGGGAAGGGTGACCTCGATCCG
>RFHZ01000542.1 GCA_003696125.1 Nitrospinota bacterium | reverse complement strand
TCCGACGACTGGTCCAGCTCACCCGCTTTTTTGCCGGTCAAGAATACGACTTTGAGGTCCAGCTTGTCCTCAAGGCGACTGAGGTACCCCGCTGCCGCTTGGGAGAGAGCGGGGAACATGCTCCACGCCTCGGTTGGTCTGCCTGGTTAAAAGATGGGGAGTTTAGGCGGGATGCAGAGGATGCTGTCTTTGCCGATCATCTATCACCGGCCGGGGCCTCGGTAGGCTAGGTTCATATCCAACAGGGAGGAACACCTGATGACCATCAATCTCAAATCCCTCATCGGCAAATTGAATACGACCTGTCGCAGTGCATTAGAAGGGGCTGCCGGCCTGTGCCTGACCCGTACCCACTACGATGTCGATATCGAGCATCTCTTCCTGAAGCTGAGTGAGATGGCAGACACCGACCTGCAGCGGATATTTCGGCACTACGAGGTCGATCCATCCCGTCTTTCCCGAGACCTGACCCAGGCCCTGGATCGGTTCAAGACCGGGAATGCCCGCACACCCGCCCTCTCTCCTCGCATCCCCAAGCTGATCGGTGAGGCCTGGACCCTCGCCTCGATCGACTTCAATGCTCCCCAGATTCGTTCCGGTCATCTCCTGCTCGCCCTGCTCGAAAACGATGATCTGGCCCGCCTGGCCCGGGAAAGCTCTCCCGAATTCCAGAAGATCTCGGTGGAAGAAGCGCACAAACACTTCTTCGATTTAACCGCCGGATCTGCCGAGGAGAAAATCGAAGCGCAGACCGTTACCACGGAAAGAGTTCAACCCGGTGGTGCTCCTGCCGGCTCCAAGACCCCTGCCCTCGACCAGTATACCATCGATCTCACGGCCAGGGCGCGTCAGGGGGATATCGATCCTGTGCTGGGACGGGACTTTGAAATCCGGCAACTGATCGATATCCTGACCCGGCGTCGCCAGAACAATCCGATCCTGACCGGGGAAGCCGGGGTAGGGAAGACCGCCGTCGTTGAAGGACTGGCCTTACGCATCGTGCAAGGGGATGTGCCTCCCCCTTTACGCAACGTCTCGCTGCGCACCCTCGATCTCGGACTGCTCCAGGCCGGTGCCGGGGTACGGGGGGAGTTTGAGAATCGCCTGAAATCGGTCATCAACGAGGTGAAAGCCTCTCCCCAACCGATCATCCTCTTTATCGACGAGGCGCATACCCTGATCGGAGCCGGTGGACAGGCCGGACAGGGGGATGCGGCCAATCTCCTGAAGCCTGCACTGGCCCGGGGAGAGTTGCGCACCGTAGCTGCCACGACCTGGGCCGAATACAAGAAGTATTTTGAAAAGGATGCGGCCCTGGCCCGTCGCTTCCAGGTGGTCAAGGTGGAAGAGCCGACCGAAGAGCAGGCCATCGTCATGATGCGAGGCCTGGTCGATACCCTGGAGCAACACCACAACGTCCGCATCCTCGATGAAGCGATCGAGGCGGCGGTACGTCTCTCCCACCGCTATATCTCTGGTCGGCAGTTACCCGACAAGGCGGTCAGTGTGCTCGATACGGCCTGTGCGCGGGTGGCCCTGGGACAGGTGGCCACCCCACCGGCCATCGAAGCCTGCCGGCGCCGCATCACCCAGATCGAAACGGAGATGAGTATCCTGGAGCGGGAGAGTCTCACCGGCGGGAATTACCAGGAACGACTGGAGGAACTGGCCCAGGAGAAGGGGAAAACCGAATCTCGTCTGGCAGAACTGGAGGCGCGTTGGGGAGAGGAGAGGCAGCGTATCGAGGCGTTACGGGCGATTCGTGATAAGCTCGAAGCACATGCGACTTCTCGGCAAAGTGAGTCCAACCAGGGAGGCAATGGCCACCTCTCTCCCGAGGAGATAGCCCAACTGCAGAGCGAACTCTCTCGCCTCAATGCCGAACTGGAACAGATCCAGGGTGATACCCCGCTCATGCAGGTGTGTG
>RFHZ01000541.1 GCA_003696125.1 Nitrospinota bacterium | reverse complement strand
CCCCTCCCTTGCCCCCGGCCACCGCGAGAATCCTCTTTACCCCGGGGAGAGGAGCCCGTCTCTGCCAGGGACTCCTTCCCCGCACCCGGGCAGAGAAAGCGATCTGCACCCCGGTCACCCCGGGGATCTGGAGGACCTGTTGCCGGCAGGATGCCTCGATCTGGGCCTTCAAGGGACAGGCGGGTGTGGTGAGCTCTACGGTGACGTGGACGCAAGAGCCCTCGATACGTATCTGCCTGATCATGTTGAGAGAAACCAGATCCCGGCCAAGCTCCGGATCCTGCACCTGGCGCAACGCCTGCCACACATCGTCAACCCGAATACCCTGCTTCCCTCCTGCACCGTGCACCGCAATCTTCCCCTTATTCTCCCCTGCTTAACAGTGATCGCTCCCTTCCACAGCGGTTCTTCTCCCCTCCACCTGCTCGAGCTGCGTATCGGCATGATACGAACTCCGGACCAGTGGTCCCGACTCCACATGCCGCAAGCCCATGGCCTCCCCTTCTCGCTTGAGCCGGGCAAATTCGGCCGGGGTATAGAAGCGCCGGACCGGGAGGTGTCTCTTCGAGGGCTGGAGGTACTGTCCCAGGGTCAGGATATCGCAGGCAACGGCCCGCAGATCACGCATCACCGCCCGCACCTCCTCTTCCTCTTCTCCCAGCCCGAGCATGAGACCGGTTTTGGTCACAAAGCCTGCCCGCTTGGCCCGGTCCAGCACCTCTAACGACTGGGCATAGTTGGCCTGGGGCCTGACCTGCCGGTAGAGTCTCGGGACCGTCTCCGTATTGTGGGCCAGGATGTCTGGTCGGGCCTCCAGCACCGTGTACAGTGCTTCGGCCGATCCCTTAAAATCCGGGATCAACACCTCGATGGTGCAGCCGGGATGGTGAGAGCGCACCTGGCGGATCGTCTCCGCCCAGATGGCTGCTCCCCCATCCGGGAGCTCATCCCGGTTCACCGAGGTGATCACCACGTGTCGGAGACCGAGGGTTCTGACCGCCTCGGCCACTCTCCTCGGTTCATCCCAATCCACGGCCTGGGGACGGCCGGTCATCACATCGCAAAACCCACAGCTCCGCGTGCAGATATTCCCCAGGATCATGAAGGTCGCCGTCTTCCGGCCCCAGCACTCCCCGATGTTCGGGCAGGAAGCGCTCTCACACACCGTGTGCAGGCGCTTCTCCCGCACCAGGGCCTTCAGTTGAAAGTAGTTCTCCCCATGCGGCAGGCGCACCTTGAGCCAGGGGAGATGCCGTTTACTCACTCCACACGGATCGGCTGCCATCGTTTTTCTCTAACCGGCTGCGGTCTCATGCAGACCGCAAAAGGCTTCGTAATCGATGAGCTCGGTCACGGTCGGGTGATCGCCGCAGACCGGGCACTCGGTATCCCTGCGTAACCGTACCTCACGGAAGGTCATCTCCAGGGCATCGTAGAGGAGCAACCGTCCCACGAGCGGTTTTCCCAGCTTCAGGATCAGCTTGATCGTCTCGGTGGCCATGATTAAACCAACGATACCGGGCAAAACTCCCAGTACACCGGCCTCGTTTCAGCTCGGCACCAGGCCGGCCGGGGGTGGTGACGGATAGAGACAGCGGTAGCAGGGCCCTTCTTTGGGGAGGAAGACCGTGGCCTGGCCCTCAAACTGGAAGATGCTCCCGTGCACCAGCGGTTTTCCGGCCAGCACACACGCATCATTGATCAGGTACCGCGTCGGGAAGTTATCACACCCGTCCACGACGATATCAAAGTCCTTGATGATGTCCATGATGTTATCCGCCGTCAGCCGCACGTTGTAGGGCACCACCTTCACATCAGGATTCAAGGCCTTGATGCGCTCTTGCGCCGAGACGACCTTCGGTTTGCCGATATCCGGGGTGGTGTGGAGGATCTGTCGCTGCAGGTTGGTGATATCGACCACATCGGCATCCACCACCCCCAGGGTACCGACCCCCGAGGCGGCCAGGTAATAGGCGGCTGGCGAACCCAATCCCCCGGCACCGGCCAGCAGGACTCTGGCGTTGAGGAGCTTGGCCTGTCCCGCTTCCCCCACCTCGGGGAGGAGGAAATGCCGGCTGTAGCGCTCGATCTGCTCCTCGGTAAAGCGATGCCCCTTTACCACCGGGAACCCCTTCTGCTTCCAGGCGTTAATCCCTCCGGCCATGGAAGCAACATGCCGGTATCCCATCTCCTTCAACACCTTGGCGGCCAGGGCAGAGCGGAACCCGCCCGCGCAGTAGGTGACGATCTCCTGCTCCTTGTTCGGGACCAGGTTCTCTATGGAAAACTCGAGCATGCCGCGGGTGACGTGCTTGGCTCCCTCGATAAACCCGGCGCGATACTCATCCTGGTCCCGCACGTCGAGGAGGACAAATTCCTCTCCCTTGGCGATCTTCTGTTGTACCTCTTCCGGGCTCAACTCCTGAATCTCTTTTTTCGCCTCTTCTACTAAATCTCGTGCACTCTTTACCATTGTCGATCCCTTTTATCATCCTCCTGAGTTATGCTTACACTCCCTGTCTCTCTTCCCCCCCTCTGGTCCTCTCACGGCTTGGGTGCCATGAAGACCAGGAGGGTCAATCGCTCTCTTCCGGTGTTGCGGACCCCATGCTCAACCCCGGGGGGAGCCATGGTCGCCATGCCTGCCGACAAGACCTTCTCCTCCTCCCCGATCCGAAACAGCCCCTCCCCTTCCAGCACGTAATAAATCTTATCCGAATGCGCATGAAGATGCAACTTCTGCTCCTGTCCCGGCTCAAAACAGTACAGATCGCAGAACATGCGGGGACTATCGAACAGGTTTACCTTCTGGAACTTCTCCGGCGCAAAGCGCTTCTGCCGGTGCACCTCTACCCACTGCATCGCCTCTCCTCTTCCCTTGCTTCCTTTCCATATCCTGAACGGTAGCAAACAGTATACCACATTTCGCCAGGAGTACCTATGACCGGTACCTGCCTGACGGCCGGGAACCCCCAGGGACACCTGGCCCGCAGGAGCGACCGGGGACCGGAAACGGGCAGAGAAAACAGGCCTGCCCAACAGGAACCCGCATTTTTTGCGTATCCTTCCCCTTTTGGCTCCCCAGGGGAGAAAAATTTTCGGGACAGGCTCCTCTTCCCCCGGCAAGAGAGCTAGATGGATGCTCTGGGTAGAGGTCTTCCCTGCTGGATGGTGACGAACAGCCGGCTGAAGAGGCTCAAATCCTGGAGCAGCGCCTCTTTCCATGCAGAGACATCGAGTCCACGGCGGATAAAGGACTGGACCGCGCCCATGT
>RFHZ01000540.1 GCA_003696125.1 Nitrospinota bacterium | reverse complement strand
GTGATACCCCGATGCTGCCGGAGTTTTTGGGTGGAGATAGCCCAGAAGCCCGGGAACGCTTCCTGGCTACCATCCCCTTAGGCCGTTTCTGCCTCCCTTCTGATATCGCTTCGGCTGCCCTCTTTCTGGTTTCAGATGAGGCGGAGTTCATAACCGGTGTCTGCCTGGAGGTCGATGGCGGCCGCTGTGTCTAGGAGTGGTGGAGAGGAGAGGTCTGGCGCATCGGTATATGACTCCTTCTCAGAAGGGCCCTGAAGCCCTCGGCGAAATGCGGCTTTTGTTGCTCCCACAACCAGGCAGGGCAAAGAACCGAGAGGTGTTCGGTTTGTGCGCAGCGCGCTGCACCCCCACCAGATGCGACCTCTATGCTTTTATCCTTGTCTCCTCCGTGCCTTCCGTGATGAGAAGGGGTGATACTGTCCTGGACAGAAAGAGAGGTTGACAGCAGAGGTTCTAGTCAATAGAATGGCCTTGCCTGTTAGAAGACGGGTCCAAAATCATAGCCATGGTCACCCAAGGAGAATCTCCTATGTCAAAGTTCGTATATACGTCTGCGATGGTAGGGGCTGTGCTTCTACTACTCAGTCCGTTGACGACACTGGCCACAACCGAATTACAGTGGTTTGGACAGTCGGCGTTTAAGATCACGACACCCGGGGGGAAAGTCATTCTGATCGATCCCTTCATCACCAGGAATCCAAAGACACCCGAATCCCTCAAGGATTTGAACAAACTGGGGAAGATCGACCTCATCCTGGTCACGCACGGGCATGGGGATCATATCGGTGATACGGCCCAGATTGCCAAGATGACGCAGGCCAGGGTGGCGCTCAATGCCGATCTGGGGCATACGTTTGCCCTGCTGGGATGGGTCCCTTACCAGCAACTGATCCGCTTCAATAAAGGTGGTCCCATTCAACCGCTCGGACCGGGGATCACCATCACCATGGTGCATGCCGAACACAGCTCAGAGGTGGTCTATACCGATCCGGCAACGAAGAAACGGACCATCTACCCGGGTGGGGAACCGGCAGGGTACATCATCAAGCTGGAGAACGGGTTTACCATCTACCATGCAGGGGATACGGATGTGTTTGCCGACATGAAGTTCATCGCCGACTACTATAAGCCCGATGTGGCGCTCCTCCCTATCGGTGGGCACTTCACCATGGATCCGGCCCATGCGGCCTATGCGGTGAGAAATCTCCTGCAGACCAGGACCGTGATCCCGATGCACTATGGAACCTTTGGCCTCCTTAAAGGAACTCCTGAAGCCCTGATCAAAGCACTGGGCGATTTTCCGACCAGGGTGATCGTGCTGCAGCCCGGAGGCATCCAGAGGTTTGAATAGAGCTGTTCCAGGGGACTTGTTAGCGAGAATCTTGGGATAGCATGGATTCCCTGAAATCCTCAAATGTTCGTTATGGTGACTTATGGGAGAAGGGAGGGTTCAGATGTCTGGAGAGTTTTATGACGCAAGCGTAGAGAAGATGGGGCGGGACGAGTTAATGGCCCTGCAAAGCCGCCGTCTGGTCTCCCAGGTACATCGCATCTATGAGAATGCCCCTTTTTACCGGGAGAAATGGGATGCTGCCGGTGTGCATCCCGACGATATCCGGTCGATCGAAGACATCACCAAACTCCCCTTCGTGCGCAAGGAAGAACTCCGGGAAGCCCAGGAACGGTACGGGCAGTTTGGTCGCCTGGCTACCGCTCCCCGGGAGACCTGGGCCGAGCTTCATCCTTCTACCGGAACCACCGGCCGGCAGGTCGGCACCCTCTGGACTAAAGGGGATGTGGAGCGGATTACCGACTTTACTGCCCGCCTGCTCTGGATGCAAGGGGTTCGATCACATCATGTCATCCAGAACGGCTTCAGCCTGGGGTTGTGGGTTGCCGGTATCGCTGTCCACTATGCGGCCCAGCGGTTAGGAGCGTTTACCATCCCGATTGGAGCCATCTCTGCAGAGAAACAGATCGAGATGTTCCAGGAGTGGCGCTCTGATGTCTTCTTTGCCACCCCTTCCTTTGGGGTGTACATCGCCAAGCGGATGGCAGACAAGGGGCTTTCCGGAAAGGATATTCCCCTCTCCCTCGGCTCCTTTGGCGGGGAACCTGGAGCAGAGGTCGAGGCGACGCGCCGCCTGCTGGAGGAAGGACTGGGGATCACGGCTCTCGACATTTACGGGCTGGCCGAGATCGGCCCCACCATGGCTGCCGAGTGCGGGGCGAAAAGCGGTCTTCACTGGACCGAGGATCATCACTACGTTGAGATCGTCGATCCGACCACGGGTGAGCCGGTTCCGGAGGGGAAGCAGGGGGTGCTGGTCATCACCCATCTGACCCGGGAAGGAACCCCCATGATCCGTTACTGGACCAATGATATCGCCAGACTTGATACCGCGACCTGTGCCTGTGGGCGAACGCATGCCCGTTCCCCAGGAGGGATACTGGGACGGGTGGACGACCTGATTATTGTCAAAGGAACCAATTTCTATCCGGCCCAGGTTGAAGAGGTGGTACGAGGGACTCCGGGCCTGGCTGATGAGTTTCGCCTCCGCATAAAGGATACGGGAGCAGGATTTGTTGATTGTACCCTGGTGGTCGAGGTGGAGGCTCAGGGGGAGGCTACCGATATCCTTACCCGGCTCCGCCGGGCCGTAAAAGAGCGGATCGGTGTCACCCTGCCGGTGGAGACGGTCCCTGTAGGCACTTTGGAACGGACCGAGTTTAAAGCCAGACGGGTGATCCGGGAGAAATCCTCTGCATGACAGCCAGAAACGATGAGGGAGGACCTCCCTGTCGGCGGTACGCTTTGCGGTACGTATAGTCCCCCTTCTCCTGGTGCACGCGATACGCCTTAAGAGCAGGAGAATCAAAGACTTAGGACCATCACGAACTTGCAGCAGATAGCAGGAGGAAAACAGCTTGACTTTCCCGGGGAAACAGACTATATTGAATAGTGCTCTGAGAGGTGTGCCGAAGTGGCGGAATTGGTAGACGCGCATGATTCAGGGTCATGTGGGCTTCGGCCCGTCGGGGTTCGACTCCCCGCTTCGGCACCACCCCAGATCCCTACCTGCCAGGCCTTACACCGTCCCTCTTGCCCGGAGCACACCGATTGCCCAAAAAGCTACCCGCTCAAGTACCTCTGCGTGTCAATACCCCCTGAGCCTCTCAGCAGGTCTTGAGGGAAGGAGAGGGCATTGCGGATTCAAGAATAGCACCTGGCCCCGTGTCCTTGCGGGAATGCTTACCTATCATCCCGGTGGAGGGGCGTCTTACCAATAATGGAGGGAAGGATGATACTACCAGAAGGCCGTTCGTTTGAACTGTCCCAGGCGCTCCTGCAGGGAGCAATCGATATTCATGTGCATGCCGGACCCCATCTTCCCAGCAGTCCGCGTCGCGTAGACCCGGTACAGGCGGCCGTGCAGGCACGGGATGCCGGCATGCGGGCAATTGTATTTATGGATGTCTTCCAGATGAGCAACGGCATCGCCTGGCTCGTCAACCGGGTGGTGCCCGATTTTCAGACCTATGGCGGTCTGATTCTGAATACGGTCTATGGCGGACTCAATCCCCGGGCGGTCAAGACGGCTCTTTATTACGGTGATGGGGCCAGGTTTATCAGCTTTGGCGCTCATTCGACCTATTTCCAGGCGGCGCGCGAAGGACGCAAGGTGGAGGGGAGGTTTGTCCCCCTGAGCGAGCTCTATCCCAAGTTCAAGACAGAAGAACTCGATCGCGCGATCCGCATACCGCTTGATGATGCGCCTGACCCGGCCTTGGAGGAGATTCTTCACCTGATCGCCGACCATCCCCATGTCTACCTGATCACCGGTCATGTCTCGGTGGAAGAGGCCCTGCGTCTGGTCGATCTCGCCACCGCATACGGGATACGGAAGATGGTGGTTTCCAGCGCGGTGACCAAGATCGCTACCCTGGAGCAACTCCGGGTGATGGCTGAGAAAGGGGCATTGATCGAATACACGCTGGCGGCGTACACGCACACCACCCCTATTCCCAAGACCCACTACTATGTGGAACGGGAATACGCTTCCATCGATGAGGGGATGGAAGAAGGACCGGGAGGGGGAGTCAGGACGGCTGCCGAACAGATCCAGGCTCTGGGAGCAGCCCACTGTATCATCGGCACCGATTTTGGGGTCTATACGCTACCGGAACCGGTGGAAGGGTTACGGGAGTTTATCGCCTGTCTGCTCGACCTGGGGATACCGGTCGATGATATCCGGCAACTGGTGAAGACCAATCCGGAACGCCTTTTAGGACTCGAGAGTGAAGAGGATTCCCCATGCCACTGACCGTGTTTCAGCCACACGTCCGTTTTGGTGATCCCCATGTCTGTAGTGATGATCGACATCGCCTCTCCCTGCACCATGCCTTGTACGAATCGCTGGTCTGTCGTGACCGGCAGGGGACCTACCGGCCAGCCCTGGCGCAAAGCTGGACCCTGCAAGAGGATGCCCGCACCTGGACCTTTTCCCTGCGTACTCCCCTCCCCTTCCACAACGGGGATTCCCTCCAGGCACAGGATGTCATAGCCTCTCTCGAACGAGCCCGTGATCCTGCGCTCGGCGGAGAGTTGGGGACGCAGGGGGTGTACCAGAGCTACCTGGAAGGGGCGAGGTTTACCGCGCTCGATGCCCATACCGTGCGCATAGTGACCGCAGAGCCGATGGCCGATCTCCTGGACCTTCTGGTCGATATCCCTGTTGTGCCGGAGCGGGTCCTGGCTGATCTGCCGGAAAGACCGGTGGGTAGCGGTCCATATCACCTGGTCGAGGCGAGTGATACCCGGGTGGTGATGGACGCC
>RFHZ01000539.1 GCA_003696125.1 Nitrospinota bacterium | reverse complement strand
GGAGAAGAGCATAGCGGCAAAGAGGAAGGGGAGAGCGATCTGGCGGGGGGAAATCCCGCAACTCAGCAAGGCCAGGAGCTCTCCTGAGCGACTCCACAGGATGAGGGTGACCAGGGTGGCAAAGAGAACCGCCAGGGGGACGAACTGCAAAAGGAAGAGGAGAGCCCGGTAGGCAAAATAAGAGAGGGAGAGTTGCACAGAGGCGTGATAATCGATCAGGTCATCGATCTTTTCGAAGAACTCGATTACCAGGGAGAGGACCACAAAGAGGCAGAGTCCCACCAGAAACCAGCGGCCAAACTCCCGTGTCAGATAGCGCTCGATCTTCACCCCATCCTCCTGCTGTCGGTAGCTCTCCGCAGAAAGCCCTTGTCTTTTCTTGGGTTTTCCTTTATACTGCAATGCTTAGGACCGAAAGAAATGGATTTCCCCTGGACCAGACTGGTTAAAGAGTAAGGGACGGTATACCGTGCAAAAAGCGTCTTCCTCTGCTCCCATTATATCATTGAAAAACCGGATTCGAAACATTTTTATCGCCGGTCTACTCGTCATCTTACCCCTTTCCATCACCTATTTCTTCTTAATCTTCCTCTTTCGCAAACTGGATGACATCCTGGCCCCGACGTTTAAACGGCTGCTCCTCTTCTTCCATATCTCGAGCGATGGCTATCTGGTGCCCGGTTTAGGCCTGTTTACCATGCTGGCCGTGGTCTTTTTAGTCGGTCTGATCACCCGCAACGTGGTGGGCAAGAAGATGGTGGAAATCGGGGAACGCCTGGTGGCCAAGATCCCTCTGGTCCGCAGTATTTACATCGGGGCCAAACAGTTCCTGGAGGCGGTAACCCTCTCCAACAACAACATCTTCCGGCAGGTGGCCCTCGTCGAGTACCCACGGAAAGGGCTCTATTCGATCGGGTTCATCACCGGGACCACGGAAGGGGAGGTACAGCTCCGGACCGAGCGACAGGTGATAAACGTCTTCATCCCGACCACTCCCAATCCGACCTCTGGCATGTTAGTCATGGTGCCCCAAGAGGAGATTATTCCACTGGCCATGACGGTGGAAGAGGGGATCAAGTTCGTGATCTCCTGGGGAGTCGTCGTGCCCAAACCTGATCCAGAGACGCTTTCTGGCCTGTCTTCTCCCCTTGTCCCTTCACCTTTGCAGAGTACCACACCTTACGATAACCTGACCAAGGAGGTAAAGAGTGACGGCAAAGAGACTAGAGAAGCGATATGATCCCCACCAGATTGAAGAGAAATGGTATCGTTTCTGGGAAGAACAGGGATATTTCCATGCTGATCCCTCCTCCTCCAAACCTCCTTATGCCATCGTTATCCCTCCACCGAACATCACCGGTTCGCTCCACATGGGACATGCCCTGAACAACACCCTGCAGGATATCCTGATCCGCTGGAAGCGGATGCAAGGCTTCAATACCCTCTGGCTTCCCGGGACCGATCATGCCGGGATCGCCACCCAGTACGTCGTAGAGCAACAACTGGCCCGCCAGGGGTTAACCCGACAGCAGCTCGGACGGGAGGAGTTCCTCAAACGGGTGTGGGAATGGCGCAAAGAATCGGGAGGGACCATCCTGCGGCAGCTACGAAAGCTGGGGGCTTCTTGCGACTGGCAGCGGGAACGGTTTACCATGGACGAAGGCCTCTCCCGTGCGGTACGAGAGGTCTTTGTTACCCTCTACGAAGAGGGATATATCTACCGGGATGCCTATATCATCAACTGGTGTCCGCGCTGCCTCACCGCCCTCTCCGACCTGGAGGCGGAGCATGAAGAGGTACAGGGGCACCTCTACTATATTCGATATCCGCTGGCCACCGGTACCGGGAGCCTGACGGTAGCCACCACCCGACCGGAGACGATGCTCGGCGATACAGCGGTTGCGGTTCATCCCGAAGATCCCCGCTATACCCCGTTCATCGGCCAGGAAGTGCTCCTGCCGCTGACGGATCGTAAAATTCCTGTCATCGCCGACTCCTATGTCGATCCAGAGTTCGGCACCGGTGTCTTAAAGATCACCCCGGCGCACGATCCGTACGACTTTGAGGTCGGTAACCGTCACCACCTTCCCCGTCTCCGCGTGATCAACGACGACGGGACCATGAACAGCGAGGCTGGGGCGTATCAGGGCCTGGATCGCTTTGCCTGTCGTGAACGGGTGATCCAGGATCTCACCGCCCAGGGATTGCTGGAAAAGGTGGAACCGTACACGCACAGCATCGGACACTGCTACCGGTGTCGGACCATCGTCGAACCGCTCCTCTCCACCCAGTGGTTTGTCCGCATCAAACCGCTGGCCGAACCGGCCATCGCCGCTGTACGTGAGAAGCGGATCCGGATCATCCCTCCGCAATGGGAAGCGACCTATTTTAACTGGATGCTGAATATCAAGGACTGGTGTATCTCTCGCCAGCTCTGGTGGGGACATCGTATCCCTGCCTGGTATTGCCAGCAGTGCAGCCAGATCACGGTGGCGCGGGAGACCCCGACCCGGTGCCAACATTGTCATTCTGCTGACCTGGTCCAGGAGGAGGATGTCCTCGACACCTGGTTTAGCTCCGGTCTCTGGCCCTTCTCTACACTGGGCTGGCCGGAGCGGACCGCCGATTTGCAGACCTTCTATCCGACCTCTGTCCTGGTCACCGCCTTCGATATCCTCTTCTTCTGGGTCGCCCGCATGATCATGTTCGGCCTGAAGTTTATGGGAGATGTCCCCTTCCGTGACGTCTATATCCACGCCCTGGTCCGGGATGCAGAAGGGCAGAAGATGAGCAAGTCCCGCGGGAATGTCATCGATCCTCTGACCGTGATGGAGCGATACGGGACCGATGCCTTTCGCTTCACCCTGGCCGCCTTTGCCGCCCAGGGCAGGGATATTCGCCTCTCTGAAGAGCGGATCGCCGGGTATCGAAACTTCGTGAATAAGATCTGGAACGCCTTCCGCTTTTCCCTGCTCCATTTCTCCTCCGAAGAGCCGCTCTCCCCTGAACTCCCTACCCAGACGCTCGAGCTGGCCGACCGCTGGATACTGAGCCGGCTGGCCCGGACTACAGGCGAGGTGAATACGGCCCTGGAAGAGTATCGCTTCAACGATGCGGCCGGTGTCCTCTATCAATTCTTCTGG
>RFHZ01000538.1 GCA_003696125.1 Nitrospinota bacterium | reverse complement strand
CCATTTTAAACCGGCCGCACACTGGGTCCGGCCGATCGGGAAGACCGAGGTGCGGGCGTTTATGAAATCGCTCCGCCGCCAGCTCTTCTCCCGCCAGGGCCCGGCCTATGCCAAATTCCTGCTCAAAACCGCCCTCTTTTATCCCAAGATGTTTCCAGAAGCGGTGCGCTGGGCCATATTGGGGTATCATTTTGAGCGTCTTGTCGCCGAAACCGTTGCCGTGGAGGACTTTCGGGAATCGATCAGGCATGCCTATGCGGAGTTTGAACAAAAGGTGATCGCTGCCTCGCAGGCGCTCCCTGCCTGGGGCAGGGATATCGGTGTGTACGCCCAGCAGTTGCTGGTCCAGATGTACCGGCAGTATGAGCGGATCCATCAGGACTTTCGCCACTCGGTACACGGTGCCTGGCAGTGGTTCCAGGCCTTTATGACTTACTGCACCACGCATATCGACGAAGTACGGAGCTTCTATACCATTGCTCCGATCTTCCAACGCCTCTTTACCGGTGACACCTGGGAAACGTTCCTGCGCACCCTCCCCTACCGGATAAAGGGGCAACGGTTTGAGCCGGCAGGGGAGATACGCCTGCCGCAGGTGATTGCCATTGCCCCGGCGACCCGGAGTCTGGCCCTGGTCAGGTCGCTGGAGACCTTTTTCGGAGAGCTCGGGATAAAGGTGCTCACCGTCGCGGAACAACTGGCCCACC
This sequence comes from Nitrospinota bacterium, assembly GCA_003696125.1. Classification (GTDB taxonomy): domain Bacteria; phylum Tectomicrobia; class Entotheonellia; order J063; family J063; genus J063. The sequence goes on along the minus strand of RFHZ01000538.1, from coordinate 1,692 downwards.
TCTCCCAAGACAGCCTTGCCTGGCTAACGCAAGACCCGGAGGGAGCTCTGTCTTTGCTCGACCACTACCTGCACACGCTCGGTCAAAGCGTCGATTATGTGGTCGTCCCTCTGGCGGCAGAAATGGAGGGGGTCATCGGGAAGGTCCAAAGCCTCTTTCTCGAGGCAGAGCAGAGCGCCTCTACCACCTTACCCGGAGTGATTCGGTTCTCGTATAGCAGAAGGCTGCAGGGATTGCGCCAGCATCTCATTCCGCTCGGTCTCACCTTTACCGGGGACCGGGAGAAGGTCGAGCAGGCTTACCATAAGGCGTTGGCCCTGCTCCCTGATCTGCTCTCCCGCTCGTAAAAGGGCTATTGCTTCAATTGCCAGCCCTGCACCTTCAGGTAGGCATTCCAGGCCGCCTCTTTCGAAATGCGGTATTTCCTGGCCACCTCCTCGACAACACGGATCTCATCCCCCTGACGAAACTGGTCGAGCGGGATAGCACTGAGCCCCTGTTCAATGTCGGCATAGATCCGCTTCTCATCCTCGGTAGGGGGAGGGATATCGGCCAGCCGGGCATGCGGGGGCAACGGCTGCAGCCGGAGGGGAGTCCGGCCAGGGGAAGGAGAGGTGCTCGAGGGTTCCTCCTTTTTCAGGAGAGACCCATGTATCCAGCCTCGCTTCCCATCGGGGAGCTTGACCTGGTACCATTCTCCTTCGACGGTCAGCATCTCAAAACGATCCCCCCGGTTACTGCGTCCGATGATCTCGGAAGCGGTGTTCGGTCCGTTGCGGATATTGACCCCTTCGGCCGTAATCCGGACCCAGGTCGGGGGAGGGGGCTGGGGAGGTGTGACGTTCAGCGTTTCCTCTGCCTCATGTAACAGCGCTTCGATCCCGGTTTGCAGAGAGAGGAGGGCGGGATTTTGCGGGTCCTGCTCCTGGAGGAGCACTTCGAGATAGCGGTTTTTGAGCTGCTTGAGCTGGGTGTAGGCCTGCACAATCTTGCCGCGTAGCGCCGCAAAAGGGGAAAAGGGGGCCACTTCTTCGGTCAAACGATGCTTCTGGAGCCTTTCGGCGAGGCGATCCTCCCAGTCGCGTGCCCACTCGATCCAGGCCAGCCCCCGCCTATCACTCCGGCTAAAGCCTCCGCTTGCCAGCTCCTGCTCATACTTTTCCTGTAGCTCCCCCTGCAGGACCAGCAGATCTTTTACCGCTTCTCCTAAGGCGGTCTGGATGAGTTGACGATTCTTGGCCTCGATTTCGCGGGCTCGCTGTCGTTCCTGCTCGCTTCCCCAGGGGATCTGTTTGACTACCTGTACCAGTGGCGCCTGCCGGCCTTCTGGTTTGAGTACCTGGCCCCCGATTACCTCTCGAATCTTCTCCCCGTACTCTCCAATCCATTGCCGGATCTTTTCCGGCTGTCGCAGCGGATCGAACTCGGCAATGAGGGTATACTGGTCTGGGGTAAAGACATCGACTTCGCCGATGAAGTGATAGGTAGCCGTAATACGGGGCCCAAACGTTGCTTCAAAGTGCTGGTCGATGACCACGGTCTCTGTACGGGCTATGATCGCCTGCGGTTTGGCTAACGCCACCGTGATCAAAGCCCCGTTGGGAAGATTCACCTTGCCCTCGGCCCGGATGGTATGATCCTCGGCCCTAACCTCGAAAGCGAAGGTCAGCGACCGGATCTCTGGCTCCCACT
>RFHZ01000537.1 GCA_003696125.1 Nitrospinota bacterium | reverse complement strand
TTGTACATCTCCTCCCACAGGGCACTGATCTGTCGCGGGTCGCGTCCCACCAGGAGCGGCTGGAGCTCCTGGGTGATGAGGGCGAGGAGGGCATGGTTATCGCTGGCGCTACCCACCTGGGCCTTGGCTTCCCCGTAACCATGGATTCCCGCATCGGTCACCACCTCTACCAGGGTCATGTCAAAGGTGGTCAGGCGCCCAAAGTCGCTTGTGTGCTGTCGCTCCTCCGGGATAGGATAGCGGAGCCAGGTTGCGTTGACCTCGGTAATCTTCACTCTTCCCTCCTTGTGCTGATGCGTGAAGTCTGGATCACTTCTCCTCCTCCCGCTGGGGGGAGGGGTGAGGTGATCGGGTTGTTCTGGCCAGGGAGAGGCTGGTATGGCTCACCGGGCCAGGGTACGGATATAGGCGATGAGATCCCAGATCTGCTCTGGGGTCAGGGTACGTCCCCAGGCCGGCATGACGGCTCGTTTGCGGAGATCGACCCGCCCGTAGGCGATGGCCCGGTAGAGTTCCTCATCGGTCAACCGCTGCATCACCTCCTTTTGTGTATGGTTGCGGGGAGTGATTTTCAGTTCTTGCAGGGCAGGAGCGTTATATCCGCTCCCTGTACCGCTGGAACCGTGGCAGGGGGCGCAGTAGCGCTGGTAGACCGGCCTGCCCCGTTCAGCCACGCCACGGGAGGCGGCAAGGGCAGTGGTGAGAAGCACGCAGCCTATGCCTGCCATGTACCACCAGGGTTTTGGTAATCCCCGGCTCTCGCGCTTCACCAGGATCCTTTCCCTTCTTACCTCCCTGATTTCTGTTGGGCCAGGAGTTGGAGTTCTTCTTCGATGATCTCCTGGAAGGCAGAGAAGGGTTGGGCGCCGGAGAGGAGGCGGCCGTTGATAAAGAAGGCCGGTGTGCCGCTGACCCCGACCCGTTCTCCGTCATCGATATCCTTTTGCACCTCGTCGCGGTACTTGCGGGAGGAGAGGCATTGTTTGAAGGCGGTCATATCCAGTCCCAGGTTTTGGGCATAGGTGGAGAGCTTGTCCGGGGTAAGCTGTTCCTGATCGCCGAAGATGGCGTCGTGGTATTCCCAGAATTTTCCCTGCTCACGGGCGCAGTTGGCCGCTTCTGCTCCTTGTTGGGCATAGGGGTGGATGGAGCGCAGGGGGAAGTCGCGGTAGACCAGTCGGACTTTCCCCTGATAGGTGGAGAGGACCTGGCGCAGGGTGGGGAGGACCCGTTTACAGAAGGGGCATTGGAAATCGCTGAACTCGACGATGGTGATAGGGGCTTTGGGGTCACCTTTGATCGGGTCATCATCGATGCTGACCTCGATGCGTGGGGGCTGCAGGTTTACGGTGATGCTTGCTCCTTTGCGCAGGGAGGCGAGGAAGGCTTTGCGTCTTTCCTCACGCTTGCGATTTTGGAGGTAGCGGATCAGTTGGGGTTTGATCTGCTCCAGGGGACGGTTGATGCGCGACTTGTTGGCATTGTAGAACTGCTGGGCTTCGGTTTCGGTGACCGGGGCGACCTGGTCGTCGATCTCCTTTTTGATCAGTTCCTTTACGGAGATGCCGCGTCTGGTGGCTTCTTGTTCCAGCAGGTAGTTCCCGATTAAGGTTTCGATCCCCTCTTTCTTGAGTGTATAGATCTGGGTTTCCAGCTTGTAGAGTTCTCCCTGGATGGAGGCCCGCAGTTCCTCTTCGGTGATGGTGTGTCCGTTGACCGTGGCCACCACCGGGGAGGCGGGGGAGGAGGGTTGGGCCTGGACGGGAAGGGTTAGCAGGGAGAGTCCCAGGAGGAGAAGGCCTCCCCACCAAGGGAGGTGACGCTTCTGGGGCAGTTTAGTGATACTCACCATATCGGCTCCTTTCTTCGATCAGGGTCAGCCCTTGACATGTGACATTAAATCGGCAGCATTGTTGCCACGTTTCTTCATCTTCATGCCCTCAGTATAGCCGGGACAGGGGGAAAGTCAAGAAGGGATCAGGGTCAGCCCTTGACATGTGACGTCGTAGCGATTAGCTTGTCAAGGCGATTCTTCAGGCCTCTGTTTTGTTCTATCTCTCGCTCTGTCCTCTCTACCACCTTGGATACCGCCGAGGGACTGATCCCGCCGAATCGTTCTCCGATCTCCCGGTTGGTTACTGCCGTATGCTTTTTTATCAGATAGATCGCCACCTTGCGGGCTTCTCTATTCTTACCCTGCTGGACTTCTTGCACGGTTAGTCCATAGGCAAGGGCAACATGCGTGATGATATCTTCCAGGTCCGCTTTTCCCAGCAATTCCCGTCTATAGGAGATGTCCTCCCTCTGGAGGTCCTTCGTTTTGAGCCTTCTGAGCACATCCTTGATGAAGGATTCTCCTCCCAGTATCATCCCCCCATAGACCCGGTTATACGGGTTTTCGATCTCTCTCCCTAAAGCGCTTTCGACAAACTCCCGGTATCTCTGCTTTGCTGTCTTGGGGTCTCTTGCGTACAGGGAGAGGACCAGTTCTGTTGTCAGAAGGTCGCTTTTCTCCTTGCCGATGTAACAGGGATAGCTGCTGTGGGGGTAGTCCTCTGGCCGTTTTACCATCTGGGCCCTCACCGGATTTAGATGGATATACCGGCTTAATTCTACCAGATAGCGGTCCTTCTCTACTACTATGCTCCTGAATCTCCCTTGAAAGAGATGACCGCTACGCTCCTTTTTTTTGTTGATATACATGGTGTAGCCGCTGAGTATGGAGTGCATGGCTTTGGAGAGATTGGCCTCTGGAGTCTCTATCAGTAGATGGTAGTGGTTGGTCATCAATACATAGGCGTGCAGGAGGATACCGTATCTCTGCTGGGCGGTTTTGATATATTCCAGAAACTTCTGGTAGTCAGCAGGGGTGAAATAGATTGCCTGCTGTTCGTTTCCCCTTCCTGTGACGTGATAGACTGCGCCTTCGTACTCTATCCGAAGCGGTCTGGCCATCTCTTTCCCCTTTACCGCAGGGGTGTTACTGCCTGTTATCGTGTCTATGCGGGATGACGATAGCACGGGTATTATCACAAGTCAAGGGCTGTCCCAGGCCAAATTTTTGTCACAAGTCAAGGGCTGACCCTGGATTTTTCCTTGCCCCTGAGGCGGCCTTCTGCTATAATATGAAACTGTTACAAATAGAAAATTTATATTAAACGATACTCATTATCAGTAGAGGAAGCAGCAGATGCGGGACCGAAACGCGGTGCTGAGCAAATTGCGACAACGAGGATGGCGGATCACCCCCCAAAGACTCGCCATCATCGAGTTCTTAGAAGGGAATACCAACCATCCCAGCGCCCTGGAGATCTTCCAGGCCCTCAAACCCCTCTACCCCAGCCTGAGCCCTACCACCGTGTACAGCACCCTGCACGTGCTCAAAGAACTGGGCGAGGTGGTGGAGATCAGTGGGGGAACAGAGGGGAATCGTTACGACCCAAACGTACACCCCCACGCTAACCTGATCTGCCT
>RFHZ01000536.1 GCA_003696125.1 Nitrospinota bacterium | reverse complement strand
CATCTCGGCATCATCTTCCTCACCAACCTGGAGATCGGGTACTTTACCCCGCCGGTAGGTATCAACCTCTTTATCGGGAGCTTGACCTTTGAACGACCCGTTTTACACCTCTATCGAGCCACTCTCCCCTTTCTTCTCGTCTACCTGATCGCCCTCCTCTTGATCACCTATGTGCCTGGGTTGAGCCTGGGGCTGCTGGGACTGCTCGATTAGGAAGATCACGTCTCAAAGCGGCGTGCCACCTCGTCCAGACTCTTTACCGAACCGACAATGGTGACCATGTCCCCTACCTCGAGCCGCGTGTACCCATGAGAGATCAGCATCCGTCCGTTTCGATGTATGGAAAGGACCAGTGTGTCCAGCGGTAGCCGGAGATCACGCAATGCCACACCGTGCAGAGCCGGATTGCGCACCTCGATATCCACAATATCCTGATCCTCTTCTGTCCCTAAAAAGAGGGAGGCGGCCGAAGGGGAACGGACAAAATGGTCGAGCAGGCTGACGATAGCGGTTGAGGGATCGACAATCAGGGCTCCCAGGCGGTGGAACCGCTCAAAGTTCTCTCGGTTGTGGAGGCGAACCACCAGGGTCCGGATACCAAAATGTTCATAGGCCAGTTCACACACCTGATAGCTCTCCTCATCGGAGAGGAGGGTCACAATCGCTTCGGCACGTTCCACCCCCAATTCGTGCAACGTTTTGGCCGTTAGATCAACAATCGGCTGAATCGGCACATCTGCCTTGTCCACATCCTCTCGATACTGCGCCTTACGGGAGGCGATCTTGACCTGCCAGCCATGCGCGCGTAACTGCCTGGCCAGGGCAAGCGACTGGCTCTCCAGGCCGAAGATGATGACATCTCGTGTCCCGTCAAACTCTGGTGTGTCTGCCCGAGGATGCGCTTCTCCGGCCAGATGAAGTGCCCATTTAAAGCAGGGGGGACCGACGATCTGGTTGAGCACGATCACGGCGATGATCACAGTGGCAAAGGCGGTTCCCCATTCCGGGAACTCTACCGCCACCTCTTTGGCCAGACCCAAACCCACCCCGGCCTGTGTGACGTAGGCCATCCCTCCTGCCCAGTTATAGCGCATCGGGTCCCCGGCGAGTATCCCTCCGCTCAAAGAGCCGATGAATATGCCTCCCAGGCGGGCAAGGAAGAGTACCAGGGCAATCGGCCAGACCTTGAGTAAAATATCCAGGGCCAGGGAGGCACCGGTAAGGGTAAAGAAGGCGATGTAGACCGGTGGTCCGATATCGTGCAGTAATTGTAAGAACTCGGTACGATAATCGCTGTAATTGGTCACCACGAAACTCCCGATCATGCAGATGAGCAGGGGTTCCAGCAGGATTTCAAAAGGGAGATAGACATGACTCAACTCCCGGATGGTCAGGGAGAGGAGGAACACCCCGTACCCGGCAAGCAAAATCAGCGCGGCCTTGACAAAGCCACCGGTCCGGAGGGCAACGATGTGGCGCAGGAGGGTTCCCACCCCATAGCCGATGGCTATCGAAATGAGCAGTTCGGCCAGGACCAGGAGGAGGAAGCGCAAGTCAAAGGGGAGATGGGCAAACAGGGCATCGGCAATGGAGGAGTTGAGGGCAAAGAGGATGATGACGATCACATCCATGATCACCGTCACCCCCAGAGCGGTCTGGGTAAAGGGTCCTTTGGCGCGGAGCTCGTTGATCACGGCGATGGCCGAGGAAGGGGAACGGGCCACCAGGATGGCGCCGGCCAGGAGAGCAATGGCCAGCCGGCCTGTGGTAGACATGCCCCGCATGAAAGGGATCCAATCGGCCAGCAGGAACATGGCCACACTCCCCAGGCTAAAGGTGAACACGAGCTGCGTGGCCGTCACCCATCTGATGCTCCGGAAACGGCTCCGCAGTTCTTGAAGGTAGAGCTCGCTGCCGGCGGCAAAGGCGATGAAGGCGAGGGAGAGTTCATCGATAAAGCGGAGACGATGGATCGCTTCGGCCGGGATCAGGCCGAGGATATAAGGTCCGGCCACAATTCCGGTAAAGAGAAAACCGCTGATGAGGGGGAGTTTGATGCGGGCAAAGTATTGACCGATCTGCTGCGAGGCCAGGCAATGATTGTAAAGATGGCCAGGAAAACGGGTATATGTAGATAGACTTCCATGGTCCTCTGCTTTGTGCGGGGTAGGGATGAGCATCCATCACTTTCCAGATCCGACTGCACAGTATATCTCTCTTCGCTGAGGAAAGCAACAGAGGATGAGCGAGCATCCCCTTGACACCACTCTTTTCCTTTTGTTATGTTGACAGAGAGCAGCTTGGGTGTTGTAGGTATATATGCTGACAGGAAGGCTGTCCGGGGGCAGGCTAAGAGGGAAATGAGTATCCTCATTATCATCATTACCATTATCGGCCTGATCGCCATCGTGGTGGTGGACCAGCTCTGAGGGCCCGCGAGCCGGGTGAGGTGATCTCCATTGCCCGGCTTATTTTGATTTCCGGTCGGTACCGATAACAGCGGAGAAGAGCGGGATGAGTGGAGTCAGTATCCTGTGGAAGCCCTTTCTGGCTGACCTGGCCAATACGATCGTTGTACTGGGCATGGCCAGAGGAGAGTATCCGAAAGGGCTCTCTTTCAACGATGCCCGCACCTTGGGTGAGGTATACGCCCTGCTGAAGACCCCGGCCGATGTCCAGGCTGCCGAGGGATTCCCTCAGCGCTATTACGGGAAACACCTCATCCTGATCGGGGGAGGAAAGGCGAATCGGCTCTCCTATGAGTTTCAGGAGTGTTTACGGGATCGTCTCTCCTTCTGGCTGGAGGATGGGTGTATTCTGGATCGACGACAGGGCACGGTGTTGACTCCCACCTACATCGAGGGTAAGGAGAAGACGATCCAGCATCTTACCAGCGATTATGGGTTGATCACCTATGCCACCAACCCCTTTTTGCTCAGGGAAGAGGGCAGGAAGGTGCTCCATTTGGGAGGGATCAAGGGGTATGGAACGCTGGCCGCAGCCTATGCCCTTACCGACCCGTCCCTGGCCAGGGAGATCGACTCCTTTCTGGAAGAGAGGCTTCCCTCTCAGCAGGTTTTAGAGGGTGCCCTGCAGGTGCTGGTCCGTATCGAGATGCGTTCCGGGGAATCGCTGGCCAGGCAGGTGACCCTCCAGAGTATCGATATCCCGGAGCAGGAGATACGATGGCAGGCACCGACTTATAGACCCCGGCCTCCCTCCATGCTCTGCGAGATCGAACTGGAGAACAGGGAGAAGATCAGGCAGATCACCCTGGATGGGAAACCTCTCTTGCTGGAGAATAGCGATGCAGAGAGACTCGTTCTTCTCCTGGCTCGCCGGCGGAAAGAGGCGGATAGGCAACGCCTTCCCGGGTGGATGGATATCGATGAACTGGCCGTAGCACTCTGGGGAGCAGTAGAGGATAAACCGGAGCAGGCTCGCTCTCTTGATGCCAGGGAACGTGACAGGGTGGCCCTGCGGTTGCAGGAGGTGCTCCAGAGACGGTACCATATTCCCCTCTCGGCCCGGGAGATTCGGGAGGATATTTTGGACCCGATTCTGGGAGAGGTGACGGTGCCCGAGGTGATTAAACGCCGGAACCGGTTACGGACCCGGGTGGGGCTGTTAAATAAAGAGGTACAGCGTCTGCTCTCGTCCCCCGCGTTTCGACTCATCGAAAGTGGACACTGGGGCACCCGCTCCTACCGCTTCAACATCGAGCCTGATCTCATCATCTTTCGCCACCCTGCGCCATGAGGAGAGGAGGCTTTTTACCCCTGGGGAATAAAGGGAGGAAAAAGGGGGTTTTTTCTCCCAAAAACGACGAGATATGGGTACACTATTATTGTGGAACAGAAAATAGGAATGTATCAGCCAGCAAGAAGGAATAGATCATGTCCTCTGTGAATCTCTCGCTACTGGTGGCCATGAGTGCAGGGCTCTTCTCTTTCCTCTCCCCCTGTGTTCTCCCTTTATTCCCCTCCTATCTCTCCTTTATCACCGGCATGTCCCTGGAGGATTTTCAAGGGAAAAGCCCCCAGAATCGCCCTAAGGTGATACTCCACTCCCTCCTCTTTATCCTCGGTTTTTCCATCGTCTTTGTCTCCTTAGGGGCATCCTTTAGCGCTCTGGGGAGCATGTTGATGCAGTACCAGGGACTCATCCGCAAGCTGGGAGGTCTTCTGGTCATCTTCTTCGGTCTCTATATCACCGGTGTCTTTAAGATCCCTTTCCTGGCCCGCTACTTCCAGTTTCAACTCCAGGACAAGCCGGCTGGCTATTTCGGCTCGCTCCTGGTCGGGTTTTCCTTTGCCATCGGCTGGACTCCCTGTGTGGGACCGATCTTAGGGGCTATTCTTACCCTGGCCAGCACCTCTGGGGAGGTCTCGCGCGGGATGATCCTCTTGAGCGCTTACTCCCTGGGGTTGGGGATCCCTTTTTTTCTCAGCGCACTGGCGTTTAACCGGTTTTTACGGTTCTTTCAGCAGTTTAGACGGTATATTCAGGTGGTACATGTGGCAGGAGGAGTGGTACTCATCGTGGCCGGTATCCTCCTCTATACGGGGTATATGACCATATTGAACACCTATGCCCTCCAGTTGACCCCAGAATGGCTCTGGAAACGTCTCTAGAGGGCGAAGGCAGGAGGCGGAGGAGCCATGCATCCGGTATTGATTGAAATCGGACCGATCAGTATCCGTTTTTACGGTCTGATGTACGTGATTGCCATCCTTCTGGCCCTCTTCATGTTACGGGGAGAGATCCGGAGGAAGCAACTCCCCCTCACCGAAGACCGGCTGGCCGATTTCCTGCTCTTTGTGGTCCTGGGTGGGATCGTGGGGGCCCGCATCTACTATGTGGTCTTCAACTGGGATTATTATGGCGCCAACCCGCTGCAGATCCCGGCGATCTGGCGAGGAGGACTCGCCATTCATGGTGGCCTGATCGGTGGCTTTCTGGCCGGATTCTGGTTCTGTCGTCATTACCAGATCCCCCTCTGGCGCATGGCCGATACGGTGGCTCCCAATATCATTTTAGGCCAGACCCTGGGGAGGTTTGGCAACTTCATGAATGGTGATGCCCATGGCCTCCCCCTTGATTCACCTCAACTCCCCTGGATCGTGCGTGCCTACTGGCCCAAATGGCTGGGCGTGGTCTTCCCCCCGGGGAGCATTGCCGGGGACCAGTTTCCTGGCCAGCTTACCCACCCGGCCATGCTTTACGAACTGGTCCTCGATGGACTCGCCTTTGCCTTCCTCTGGAAGATCCGCACCCGGCCGGCCAAGGATGGATTCCTCTTTGGCCTGTACCTGATCCTCTATTCCATTATCCGCTTTTTTGTGAGCTTTTTCCGGGCCGATAGCCTGATGCTCGGCTCCCTCCGGGCCGCCCAGGTCGTGAGTGTCCTTCTCGTGCTCATCGTGGGGGCCATCATGTTTCATAAACGGCTCTGGGTGGCCGACACCTCTCCCCCGGCGTCCCAACCGGTAACCGCAAAACAGACCCGTAAGCGCCGGAAGAGGAGCCGGAGGTAAATGGGTTTAGTAAATTTTATCAAATTCTTTGCCGGGAGGAAGCGCGGGCAGAGGCGCAGATAGGGGTTGCCATCTTCTCTTCCCCCTGGCTTCCTCTTTCATCGATCGGTAAATCAACGATTTATTCCTCTCCAGCTTCTGCCTTTCTACTCTTCTCCTTTTAAAGCCCTTCATAGGAGAAAAGTTCCTGCTTCATCAAGCTTTTGTTGTGCTTTGCCCCTCTATACCGCATAATGATACCCTGCCGGTTGGGCAGAGATGTGGAGCTTATTGGTAAGGAGAGCAAGCAGAGAAGGAGAGGGGTGTATGTGTGGAATCTGTGGTGTGATCGGAAAAACGAATGTTGTACCCCAGTTACTGACCGGTTTGCGGAATCTGGAATACCGGGGGTACGACTCCTGTGGGGTGGCTGTGATTGCTGATGGGACCATTCATCTGCGCAAGAATGTGGGAGCAGTAGAGGAGGTGGAGCAGAAGGAGCAGTTCCAGGAGCTAGAGGGGTTTATCGGACTGGCCCATACCCGTTGGGCTACCCATGGGGGGGTGACCCGGGCCAATGCCCATCCTCACCTGAGCTGTTCTGGCGACTTTGCCCTGGTGCATAACGGGATCATCGACAATTACCGGCCGATAAAAGCCTGGCTCAAGGAACGGGGACACCAGTTTCTCTCCCAGACCGATACCGAAGTGATCGTCCATCTGATCGAGGAGTACTTCCGGGAGAGTGGCGAGATAGAACCCGCTTTTCGGAAGGCCCTGGCGCGGCTGGAAGGGAGTTTTGCCCTGGCCCTGATCTCTACCCACGATCCACACACGCTGTTCTGTGCCCGGCAGGAGAGCCCGCTTATTATCGGGGTGGGGAACGGGAACATGTACCTGGGATCGGACATGAATGCCTTTGTGGAATACACACGTGAGGTGATCTGTCTCGAGGATGGGGAATACGCTGTGGTGCGCAGGGATGGGGTTACTATTCGGCAGATGCAGACCGGCAAGAGGGTTGTACGGGCCTGCGAGCAGATGCCGGATGAGGGGTATACCATCAATGATAAAGGGAAGTACCAGCATTTCATGCTCAAAGAGATCGCCGAAGAACCAGAAGTGGTGCAAAAGGCCCTGGAGATCGAGGATGAGGCGATTATCCGGCTTGCCCGTACCGTTGCCCAGAGTGCACACGTGTACCTCACCGGTATCGGTACCGCTTTCTACGTGACCTTAATCGCCCAGCACTACTTTGCCCGCTTAGCCGATCGTTATATTCCCGCCCTCAGCTCTGACGAGTTCCCCTTCCTGGCCCAGGTGGGGAGGGGGAGTACGGTCATTGCCGTTTCCCAGTCAGGGGAGACCATCGATACCCTGCGGGCGTTACGTTATGCCAAGGAGAGAGGAGCGACGACAGCAGCGGTGGTCAACGTGCCCAGCTCCTCCATGGTCCGGGAGGTCGATCAGGCCATCTTGCAGGGAGCAGGACCAGAGATCTGTGTGTTGAGCACCAAATCGACCGTCTCGCAGGTGATCATTCTGCTGCGTGTGGCCCTTGAGCTGGCGGTGCTGGAGGGGAAATTGGAGGCCAGGATGAAGGAGCAATATGAGCAGGAACTCGCCTCCCTTCCCGCACTTTTGACCGATCTGATCGCTTCCCTGCCTGCGCAGGTCCGGGTTCCGGCCTACGAGTATGCCAAGGTGCACAACTGGTTCTTTATCGGTCGCGGTGTGTACAGTGCGGTGGCGCTTGAGTCTGCCCTCAAGTTTAAGGAATCATCCTATCTGCATGCCGAGGGGATGTCAGGAGGATTTCTGAAGCATGGAACCATTGCCCTGATCGATGAGACGACCAGTACGGCTGCCTTTGTCCCCCCACCAGAGGAGAAGGAGCTCTTTGCCCTTACCCTGAGCAGTATTCAGGAGATCAAGGCGCGAGGAGGCTTTGTGCTCGGGATTCATCAGGAAGGGGATGGGAGTGAGGAGAAATTCTTTGATGCTGAGATCGTTCTCCCTGCCGTCTCCCCCCTGGTTGCACCGGTGGTGGCGCTGACCGCCGGGCAGATCCTGGCATATTACACGGCCTTAGCCCTGGGGAGGAGTATCGATAAGCCGCGGGCCCTGGCCAAGTCGGTTACCGTGACCTGAAAAGGAGGCCTGTCTGCTTCCCTCGACCTGATAACCAGGGCGCAGCCCGGCTTCCTGCAGGAAGGGTGGGGAAAGACCCCACCCTTCGGCATTCTTTAGGTGATATGTGCCCCCTGCGTCTCTACATAGACCGCGTACAGGGACTGGCTACCAGTCATGAAGAGGCGATTGCGCTTGGAGCCACCAAAACAGACGTTGGAGCAGATTTCGGGGAGCCGGATCAGGCCGATGCGATCACCGTTGGGGGCAAAGATATGCACCCCATCGTAGCCATCACCCACCCAGCCGGCACTGGCCCAGATGTTCCCATCGATGTCTGCCCGGATCCCGTCGGCAAAGCCTGCTCTCCCTTCGTACTCCATGGAGGCAAACACCCTGCCGTTCTTGAGCCGTTTCTCATCCACCACATCCCATACCTTGATGACCTTGGGCGCATCAGGATAGTGGGAAGCCCCGGTGTCGGCAACGTAGAGCTTCTTGTAATCGGGAGAGAAGCAGAGGCCATTCGGTTTATAGATGTCGTCTGCAACCTTTTCCACCTTGCCCGACTTGGGGTCGATGCGGTAGATCGCTTCCTTCTGGTAAGGCTGGGGAGAGCCGGTCGTCGCCTTGGTCCCTTCGTAAAGGACGAGGCTACCATAACCCGGGTCGGTAAACCAGATACCGCCGTCCGGATGAACCACCACATCGTTGGGGGCGTTGAACTGCTTTCCCCCGTAAGAGTCTGCCAGCACGGTGACGCTCCCGTCATACTCATAGCGTACCACGCGACGGGTACCATGTTCGCAGGCGATCTGCCGTCCTTGCCAGTCAAAGGTGTTCCCGTTACTGTTGTTCGAAGGGAACCGGAACCGCCGGGAGACATGCCCGTCTTCCTCCAGCCAGCGGAGTTGCTCGTTGTTAGGGATATCGCTCCACAGCAGATAACGGCCAACGCCGTTCCAGGCCGGGCCTTCTGCCCATAGGGTCCCCTTGTACAGTCGCTGGATGGGGGTGTTCCCGATTTTGTATTTCTTAAAGCGATCATCGAGTACCACGATATCCGGATCCGGGTACCGTACCGGCTCCGCCTCCGGGCTGAAATTGCGTGCAAACGCCTCCGGTGCCATCGAGGTCACAGCCGCTATGGAGGCCGCGGCAGTGATCAGGAATTTCCGCCGATCCATGTCCATCGCTTTTCCCCTCCCTTCTCGATAAACAGCCGTGTCGGGGAAACCATAATCTCCCTCCTGTCATCCCCGGCCTGGCAGGGGGGATACTGTTCGGGCCAAGACAGGTGCAGTCTACTCCTCTTGCTTTGCAGATGTCAACTAAAAAATGTCGTAAGGTGTTTTCCGCTATCTTTCAGAAGAAATTTGCCTGAGGATAGAAGGCAGGGGGAGAAGATTTTTTACCCTTTCTCCTCTGACCACCGCCTGGGGGATGGTGGTAACCATGGCACGTGCCCTGGTTTCGCCGATGAGCTGGGCCGCGACGTCCACCCCCGGGGTTAGTAAAGGGGGCCGGCGTTGCAGGGAGTGGGCATCACTGGCGATGATGTGGCAGAGGTTATGCTGGAGGAGGAGGGCTGCGCAACGTTGCGCAGCAGGACCAAAACCCCCGGTGAGGCTCATGCTGGTGACCTGAACCAGGGCGCCGCGACGGACCAGAGGGGAGAGTTTTTGGGGATGGGCCTGCACCTCCTTGATCCGCTCGGCATGAGCAATGATCGGTGTGATCCCCTGGTGGATAAATGTCCCAACGTACTCCTCTACCCGAGGAGGGAAGCGGGAGAAAGAGAACTCCAGTAAGATATAGGAGGTATGGTTTAGGGAGAGGACCTGTTGTTTCTGGATCTTGGTAAGCAGGTCTGGATCAGCATGGAGTTCTGCACCGGGGAGGAGGGTGATATCGAGTCGTTCCTCCTGGAGGAGGGTCTGGAGATAGGCGAGCTTTTCCAGGATTACCTGGGGGGGATAGACGAAAATCCCGGGAAGAATATGCGGTGTGGCCACGATGGTGCGAATCCCATCTTCGTACGCCATATAGCACATCTCGATAGCCTGATTCCAGGTTTGAGGGCCGTCATCCAGCGCGGCAAGGATATGGGTATGCGTATCGATCATTTGGTCTGCAGAAGCTCCCAGACGTAGGGCGAGACGATTTCTGATATTTTATTAATATACTTGATTTCCCCGTCCCCTGTCAATGCCTTTCCGCCTCGCGTTGCCAGGTATGCCCGGGTTTTGTCCCAGGGAAGGACCGGCGAGCCCATTGCCGGAGAGACAGATCGGAAGCCAGGTTGTCTGGTGCAAAAGAAAGTCGTTGACCTCACCCTGGAGGTATGGCATAATGGCGCGGCGTTTTTGAGGAAAGGGGAAGGGTTTTCGTGAGGCATCAGCCAGGTGGGAACCGATGCTCAATCCGGTACGACTGATCGGAGCCATGTGTGTGGCAGAGGTGTTGGGAATGCTGGGATTTTCCACCTTCCCGGCACTCCTCCCCCGACTCATGAGCGAGTGGAACCTCTCCAATACCGATGCCGGATGGATCAACGCCATCTTTTTTGCCGGCTATCTGACGGCGGTCATCCTTCTGGTCAGCCTGACCGACCGCGTTGATCCTCGTCGCATCTACCTGCTCTGCATGGCTTTCAGTGGTCTTGCCTCCCTCGGTTTCTCCCTGCTGGCCCAGGGGTTTTGGACAGCCTTGCTGTTACGGACCCTGGCCGGTATCGGGTTGGCCGGCACCTATATGCCCGGTCTGAAAGCCTTAACCGACCATATCGAAGGGGCAGCTCAATCTCGCGCTGTCTCCTTCTACACGGCCAGCTTTGGCGTCGGCACCAGCCTCTCCTTCTACCTGTCCGGCAAGATCGCTGCCTGGCAGGGCTGGCGCATGGCGTTTGGTATCGCCGCGCTGGGGCCACCACTCGCCATAGGTTTGGCCTGGTTGGTGCTTCCTGCCCAACAGCTTGTGACAGCTTCCTCTGCCAGGGTGCTGTGGCGAGATTTCTATAAAGTCTTCCGCAACCGGTGGGCCATGGGGTATACCCTTGCTTATGCCTGTCACAATTTCGAGCTGTTCGGTTTTCGTTCCTGGATTGTGGCCTTTCTCACCTTCAGCCTGCAATTCCAGGCAGGGGATGCTCCGCCGCTGAGTCCTCCTACTCTGGCCGCTATCGTCATGCTCCTCTCCTTACCCTCTAGTGTTATCGGTAATGAGATGGCGGTTCGCTTTGGTCGGCGTCGGGTGGTGGTCATAGTCATGCTCACCTCGGCTCTGCTGGCAGGAACGCT